>JBEKEO010000090.1:0-10474 GCA_050013795.1 Bacteroidales bacterium | reverse complement strand
TTGTATTTTCGCAACACATTAAAAGTTTTTTTTCATGGCATGAAAGCCGTTTCGCATATTCTGAAACGGCTTTTGTTTTTGCTGCCTGTTCATCAAGCCGCATAAAATATACATTTTCTTTTTTGTAAACAAAGTGATGCAATCTGTCAGCCAACAAGATTGCTTTATCGTTTCTCCCCGCAATGAAGGGTAAATTGTGTTTTTCATCATACAACTTTTTTAACAATTTTTCCCCTTTATAACTTGACAACGGATTTTTGATGTTGTAAATTTGTTGGCTTTTTTAAAAAAACCAAAAAACAGCTATTATGAAGAAGACCTTTATTTTTTTATTAATTGTGATGATTTCCTCTCAATTAACGTTTGCGCAGAAGAGCACTACAATATGGCCAATGAAAGGAAAGGTGAAATGTTATTTTACCCAGCCGGTTGACAATACATTTGCTGTAGGAGGCAACACTGCTGTTTACCTGAACAATAGCATATTGGATACTGTGGCTGCCTATATAAGCCGCGCAAAAAAAACCGTTGATATCATTCAATACGAATATAAAACATTTTCCGGAGATCAAATAGGTACGGCCCTTAATGCTGCTGCCACAAGAGGGGTTAAAATACGTTATATTGATGATTATAGCGAAACTAACTCCGGCAATAATACAGGTGTTGCGGCTCTTAGTTCGAGTATTCTGAAAGAAACAAGTCCTTCGACTGCAAGTGGAATTACACACGATAAAGTCGTGATAATAGATGTAACGTATGCCGATTCAACCAAAGCTTTTGTAATAAGCGGTTCGCCCGACTGGGATCTGGCAATGCAGGAAAGCGACTATAATAATATTATTATTTTCCAGTCGAAACAGCTTGCCAGGGCATATACCAGCGAATTCAACATTATGTGGGGCGATACTTCCCACACTACTGCCGCCAATACATCAGCCGCCAAATTCGGCTCAGCTAAAGGAAGCTGGGGCTCACAGCATACATTTAATATAGGCGGCTCCAATGTCGACCTTTATTTCAGCCCTACCGACGGTGTGGAAAGCAAAATAGAATCAACTATAGGCACTGCAAATAATGACCTGTATTGCGGCATGTTTACTTTCACCGAAACAAATCCTGCCAACGATATAGTTACACAAAAAACCGCAGGAGCCACCGCTTATGCCATACTCGACAATTACAGCAGCGGAACTTATACCCCTTATACCACCATACTTCCCAACGGTTTGGGCGCCGACTTTGTAGGTTATACAGGCAGTTACATGTATCATAATAAGTACCTTATTGTTAATCCTTCGGCGCCCTGTGACGACCCTAAAGTGCTTACAGGCTCTCACAACTGGACATCTTCAGCTAACGGCTATAATGACGAGAACACCGTTATAGTGCATAATGATACTATAGCCCGCTTCTATTTGCAGAGTTTTGCAGGCGATTTTAAAACTATCAAGGGCACTTCGGTTACACATGCTACCGACCCTTGCGGTACTCTTGGTGTAAAAGCGCTTAGCCTTGCTGATGATGGCATATATATATATCCAAACCCCGCTATTGAAGGCTCGCCTGTTTACATGAACATTAATCCTTTAGTAACATTAACAAATGCCAGGCTGGTTATTTATGATATACTTGGGAATAAACTGAATGAAATTCAAATTAACAGCCAGCAAAATGTCATTAATTGCGGCACTCAGGCTAAAGGTATGTATTTCTACCAGCTGTTCAATGACAACAAACCGGTGAAGGCTGGAAAGTTCCTGATACAATAATTAAATACTTTATTTAATATTAGAAATTGCTTTAGAAAGGATCATATCCTAAAGGGATAGAAATAAATTATTACTCAATAAATAAAAAAGGAGAATTTAGAAATGAGAAGGATTTACATTATTTTATTAATGGTACTGGCTACTTATAATTTAAGTAAAGCTCAGGTTAAAATCTTATTTGATGCAACTGAAGGGGAGTCAGCAGGTACTAGTGCAGACTGGGTAATAGATGCAGATGTTGCTAATATTGAATATAACCTCACGGGAGGCAGGCCTCAGGTTATTTCAGGCGGATATCATGATAATCCTCAGCGATATCCGACACCTGCCCAATCCACGGTTACAAGTTCAACGGCTGAAAATTATTGGGACGGGGGTAATTCCGCCTGGGCAATAGATATGGTGAAAAAAGGTTATGAAGTGGAAACATTAACCGTTTTCGATTCCATTACCTATGGTAATTCAAGCCATGCACAGGACCTCAGCAATTATAAAGTTTTCATTATAAATGAACCACAATTCCAGTTTTCAACAAGCGCTAAAAAAGCCCTTATGAACTTTGTTAAAAATGGCGGCGGACTGTTTATGATCTCTGACCATACCGGCGCTTCCAGAACAAGTAACGGATGGGATGCAGTAATGGTTTGGGATGATTTCATTTTGAGTAACCCGGTTAAAGATACAGCATTTGGTTTCATTTACAAGCACGAAGATGTTTCACCATCATCTGCTCATGTTAATTCATCATCTTCCGACTCTATTATTATTGGCCCTATGGGAACTTCTCCCGGCATGGAATGGCACGATGGCACAACTGCAACGCTGTACCCAACAAGAAACCCCACAGTTACAGGCGATGTTTTCTCCGGAGTTGTGGGCGATACAGGAGTTATGTGCGGCCATGGCAGATATGGAAAAGGTAAATTTGCTTTTATTGGCGACAGCTCGCCTACAGACGATGGCTCAACAACAAATTCTCATTGCAGCCTTTCAAATGGCTGGACCGGTGATCCACATGGGGAGGAAGAAATTACCATTGTAAATGCCACTATATGGCTGGCAACAAGCAATACAGTAACTGCAGTAAATAATATTTCCGTGATACCGGTAAAGTTTGAAGTTTATCCAAACCCCATGAATGGCACAGGACGTATTAAATACGTATTGGATGAATCAGGATTTGTATCCCTTGATATGTTTGATATTACAGGAAAGCTGGTCAAGAAAATTTATAGCGGGCAAGCCGAAATGGGTTTGAATATTGCTAATTTCGAAAGCAATGATTTGACCGAAGGTATTTATTTCTTACGACTGGAATCAGATCATCTTACCCAGACCCAAAAGGTTGTGATAACGCATTAGCTTCTATTATAGAAGACTCCGGTTTTACTGGAGATTTCATTCTTTTAATGTAAAGAAAATAAACTCGCTTATCATGATTAAACCGGTAGTTATGCGTTTAATTATGCATTAAAACAGGGAGATACTTTCATAATAGCGCTTTAATTCCCCGGAGGGTTGGTCAGGTTGATATCCTCCGTTTCTTTTTCATTCCTGAAATCCATTTTTCCGAATTTGTAGGTCAAATTAATTCCGAAGGAACGGTAAGGTAACTGGCGGGTATTATCGATAGTAAAGTTTTCACCGGTAAGCTCTGTTTTCTGATCAATATATTTATTAAAGAAATTGGTTGCCGTTAAGGCTATGCTTCCTTTTTTATTGAACAACTGTTTGCGAAAAGCAAAGTTGTAGGTGAAGAATGCGGGCATCGTTCCCTGGGCATTTACTCTGGGAGAATTGTAATTGCCCATTAATTCTAATATAAACGTACTGCTTAGCTGGTACGACACATTTAGGTTGCTGCGGCTGTTAAAGCCGTGTACATTGCCACCGGTAGCCATGCCGGTATTGATATATCTTTCGAAACAGGAAATATTGGTACGGAAGTTGAATTTCTTTCCTGCAGGCACAGAAGCAAAAATACTAAGCCCGTAATTATCTTCACGTCCGATATTTTCACGCGTACTGACGGAAACATTCGTATAGGTCGAATCGCCGATGGTATATACAGGGTAATATACTGTATAAGATTGTATGTCGTCTTTATTCCCGCGATAAAACATGACTGGAGTGATGGTTGCCCCGTTTTTAAAGGTCTGGCTGTAGCTCAGTTCAATTTTATCACCGATCTCGGGGTGAAGATTAGGGTTACCGGTAGTAATGTTTTTTGGGTCACTGGCATTGAAGAAGGGGTTCATGTCCCGGTAATCGGGGCGCTCAATGCGGTGGGTGTAGCTGATCTTCAAGGTTTGCTTTTTCTTGAATGAGTGCGAAATAACCATGGAAGGAACTATGGTGTTGTAAGGTGCCATTTTGATATTGCCTGAGTTCGAATAATCGGCCGTTGCTTCAGTGTATTCGTCCCGGCATCCGGCTTTAATATCAAACAGTTTGAATAGTTTAAAAGTGGCTGAAAGATATCCGGCATAGATAGTCCTCCTGAAATCAACCGAAGACGACTGATTGGAGTTATAATCAAAGTTACCCGATGCAATATCTTGCAGATAAACATCAGACGTGCTTTTAATATGGTCCAGTTCTGTTTTGCCACCTGCTTCAATTACAGCATCTCCTCCCAGTGGTTGAGAATAGTTTATTACAAAGTCAGTTTCATTTTCAATACCGGGATTATTCCCGTAAGAACTGTAATACGTCGAATCAGGCGTTACATATTTTTGTTCTTCGTCATAATAAGTAAAGATATTTCCGTTAGACGAGCTGCAGGTAATCTCCAGTTCCTGGTCTTCCTTTTTGAATTTCTTTTTATAGCCAAGATCCCAGTCATATGAATATTCATGGAATTTATTGGATGTAATGACCATATCATTAAAATCAGAAAGTTGGTTTCCCGAAGCATCCAGCAATAGGTTCTGGCGGCCGGCACTTCCCGAATTGCTGTTCCCGAAATAATCGTAACCCAATGAAAGATTGATATTATCCTTTGGTGTTATATCCCAGTCAAACCCAACACCCGATTGCATACCATGTCTTTGAAAATCACTGCTGCCATTTTGAAGCAGTCGTACCGTTGAAGAGGAATCCTATGATGTACGATTCATAATATTATTGGTAGTTGAAAGCAACTGGGCGTTCCCGCTAAAAAAAACATTAACTCCAAACTTACCTCTGCGCATATTCAGATTGACAGAACCATTCTCCAGTCGCGTACCACCTGTGAGGGAAATATTGCCGCTCATGCCATGGGCAGTACTTTTCTTTAGAATGATATTGATGATACCTCCTGTTCCTTCAGCGTCGTATTTAGCCCCGGGACTTGTGATGACTTCAATGCTTTGAATCTGGCTTGCAGGTATGGACTGCAATACATCGGTAATATTACTGCCAAACAGCACGGAAGGTTTACCATTAATTAAAAAGCGTATGTTTGAATTGCCCTGCAGTTCAACATTGCCATCAACATCCACGGAAACCTGTGGCACTTTTTTCAATATATCGGCAGCTACGCCCCCTTGTGAGGTAATATCTTTTTCGGCATTGTAAACTGTTTTATCAATTTTCTCCTCTATATAACTTTTATCCGCTGTAATATTTACCGCTTTAAGGGTTGCATTTTTTATTGTTAAGAAAATATCTCCAAGCGCAACTTCCGGATTCTCTTTGCTTACCACAATATTATTTTTCTCATATCGTTTATATCCGATAAACTCAATAAGCATTTTATAAGAGCCTCCAGCCACATCAGTCATCTTGAATACACCTTTACTGTCGGAAGTTGCACCATTTACCACTTTGTTATTTGCCTGCAAAAGCAAACTTATTGCAGCATATTCAACCGGCTGCCCTGACAAGGAGTCAATAATTCTTCCTGATATTTTCCCGGCAGTTTTATTTGCATTCTGAGCATTTACATTAAATGAGAATAAGGCGAAAAGCAATGTAATGCCAATCGTTATGGTGACGGGTTTGATTTTATAGAAGGATGTCATTAAATTCATTCTCTTAATTTAATATTCTTCTGCTATTTTGTTTTTATTCTAAAAGGGGATAAAATTATGCATTTATAGACAAAAGCAATTAGCTCTATTTAATTTATTTTCACTGTAAATTGCACTAGCAGTATAAGAAAAATAGTTTTGCAGACTACTGATGGCAATATAAAGCGGATGAACTTCATGTAAAGGAGAATAAAACTCATTTTGAGAACTAGTTAATATTGTAAGATTTTATTTTTAATTTTGCATAAACCTATCCAAAAGAGGAATTAAATCATTATTTATGAATTTACATGAATACCAAAGCAAGTCATTGCTTAAAAAATTTGGTGTTGCTGTTCCTGAAGGAATGGTAGTAGATACTCCTGATGAGGCTGTTAAAGCAGCAGAAATGCTGAAAATTAAAATCGGCTCAGATGTTTGGGCTGTTAAAGCCCAGATTCATGCCGGCGGCAGAGGGAAAGGCGGTGGAGTGAAGATTGCAAAGAGTATAAATGAAGTAAAAGAATATGCAACAAAAATACTGGGGATGCAGCTGGTAACTCCACAAACAGGACCTGCCGGTAAAAAAGTACGCCGTGTATTGATAGAACAAAATATATATTATAAAGGTGAAACCGAACCAAAGGAGTTTTATATCGGGATACTGATGAACAGGCAGACAGGCCGGAATATCATCATGTATTCACCCCAGGGAGGAATGAGCATTGAAGATGTTGCAGCAGAAACCCCTGAATTAATCTATAAGGAAGAAATAGACCCGAAAGTGGGTTTGCAACCCTTCCAATGTAGAAAAGTTGCTTTTAACTTAGGACTTGGTGGAGCAGCCTTTAAGGAAATGATATCATTTGTGAATTCGCTTTACAATGCATACTGTGGACTGGATGCCACGCTTATTGAAATTAATCCTGTAATTAAAACAAGCGATAATAAAGTCTATGCAGCAGATGCAAAAGTTACCATTGATAATAATTCACTTTTCCGCCATCCTGATATTTTAGCGATGCGTGATTTAAATGAAGAAGATCCCATGGAAGTGGAAGCTGGTAGTTTTGGGTTAAACTTTGTAAAACTCGACGGCAATGTCGGCTGCATGGTGAATGGTGCGGGACTGGCTATGGCAACGATGGACATTATAAAGTTATCAGGTGGCGAACCTGCTAATTTCCTTGATGTGGGTGGTACGGCAAATGCCAAAAGAGTTGAAGAAGCTTTCAGGATTATTTTAAAGGATTCAAATGTGAAAGCTATTCTTGTAAATATTTTTGGCGGTATTGTTCGTTGTGACAGAGTTGCAAATGGAATTGTGGATGCCTATAAAAATATTGGTGAAATAAAAGTCCCTATTATTGTTCGTTTGCAGGGGACTAATGCCAAAGAAGCAAAAAAGATAATAGATGATTCCGGCTTGAAGGTTTATTCAGCTATCCAGCTACAGGATGCTGCCGACCTTGTTACTAAAGTGCTTGCATAAGATTTAATTATCCAATTCGGCAAATATAGAATTATTGCTGATGTATTCAGGGACCATCTGCTTCATTTTTTTTACAATCTCAAAGTTTTTCTGAGTTTTGAAAAGGCTGATCAGTTCATCAACTTCTTTCGTAGTTTTTTCTAAATCCGATTCCTGAATTTTTGCAATCATAATCTGAGGGTGATGCGTGGGAATAGTGTTTTCCTTATCATTCAATAATTCTTCATATAGTTTTTCACCTGGTCTGAGCCCTGTATATGTTATTTGAATATCTTTCCCTAATGTTAGTCCAGATAACTGGATCATTTTCTTTGCAAGATCAACAATCTTTACAGATTTTCCCATATCGAAAATAAATATCTCACCGCCTTTGCCCATGACACCTGCTTCCAATACCAAACTGCAGGCTTCAGGAATAGTCATGAAATAGCGTGTAACATTCGGATCGGTGATAGTGATTGGTCCTCCCTTTTCAATTTGCTCTTTGAATAGAGGAATCACCGAACCACTTGAACCAAGAACATTTCCAAAGCGTGTAGTAATGAATTTAGTTTTGTTTAACTTATTCATTGATTGGGTATATATTTCTGCAATCCTTTTTGAAGCACCCATAACACTGGTAGGATAAACTGCCTTATCAGTTGAAATCATGACAAATTTTTCAACATTGTATGTAATGGAAAGATCAGTAATAATCTTAGTCCCTTCAACATTGGTAAACACAGCTTCGGAAGGATTGTTTTCCATCATGGGAACATGCTTATAAGCAGCGGCATGATAAACAATTTCAGGTTTAAAATAATCAAACAGGCGCTGCATCCTTTCACAATTCCTAATATCCCCGATAACAACTTCGAAATTGCACCCTTTGAATTTTTCAAGCATCTCTATGTCCATATGAAACAATGGCGTTTCAGCCTGATCAAGAAGTATGATCTTCTTGGGAGCAAATTGTGATATCTGCCTTACAAGCTCACTTCCCACGGATCCTGCAGCCCCTGTTACTAAAATAACCTTATCCCTGAGTTGTTTCGATATTTCTTTTTCATCAAGTTTTATTACATCGCGTCCGAGCAGGTCTTCAATATTTATTTTTTTAATTTGTTTAAAACTTAGTTCTCCGTTTATCCAACGCTCAACTGGAGGTACTACAAGCACTTTGGTATTGTGCTGTAGACAAAGTTCGCTTATCTCCTTTTTCCTTGATGAATTAAGGTTCTGTATAGAAATGATAACATGAGCAATTGTTTTTGTTTCTAAGAGATTTTGCAATTTATCAGCACCGAATATATTGATACCTTCCATCATCTTTCCGGTTTTTTTCGGATCATCATCAATAAAGGCAATGACTTTATATTTCATACCGGCATCCCTGTCGAGGGATCTTTTTGTAATAAAACCCGCTTCTCCAGCGCCGAAGATAATTACATTGGTTTTTGCTTTTGTTGGATTTTGCATTTCCATGAAGGTGATTTTTACAATTATCCTGAAGGCATTCATTACAAAAACCGTAAATAAATAATCAATAATGATAATGGAAAACGGGATTGGGAAAGTATAGTTAATTAAGTAGAATGTGATAAGGTTGATGATAATAAAAGTAACACTTCCTGCTGTTACAACCAGAAATATTCTGACAGCATCACGTGTGCTGGTATATCTTACAATACCGGCATAAGTTTTCATTATAATAAAACTTAATATCCTGATGATAAGAATTACAATCAGCACTTGAGGAAGAGCGCTTAATTCACTTGATGGAATTGAAAAATTGAACCTTAGCAGGTATGCAATTATAACAGAAAATGTGCATATCAAAAGGTCAATAATAAAAATGATCCAGCGTGGTGTACTATTCCGAAAAGCAATATTCATGAACTTCGAATTTTAACATTCAAAGATAATGGGTTTTTCTAAACGAAAGTTTAAAATTATATAGAAAAATAATGCAGATAATTATTCAAGTGTAATTAGATTTTATACTTTTGTTTTATTCAGAGAAATGTTTTACCGGAACTACTAAAATTTAATGATAATGAAAAATACAGCTTTTTTAAAAATGCATGAAGCTTTAGGAGCAAAAATCATCCCTTTTGCTGGTTATAATATGCCTGTTCAGTACGAAGGCATTATTGCTGAACATGAAGCGGTGAGGAAATCGGTTGGCGTTTTTGATGTTTCGCACATGGGTGAGTTTTGGGTGAAAGGACCTAAAGCTTTGGATTTTGTTCAATGGGTAACCTCCAATGATGCTTCAAAACTTATTGACGGAAAAGTTCAGTATTCCTGTTTTCCCAATGATAAAGGCGGGATAGTAGATGACCTTCTTGTATATCGCATCAATGCGGAAACATATTTGCTTGTAGTGAATGCTGCTAACATTGATAAAGACTGGGAATGGTGCAACAAACAAAATAAAATGGGCGCTATCCTTTGCAATGCTTCCGATGAAACTTCGCAGCTTGCTATACAGGGACCGAATGCACTGAAAGCTATGCAAAAGCTAACAAATACACCAGTTACCAATATGGAGTATTACACATTTAAAAAACTTGATTTTGCGGAAGTGAAAGATGTTATATTTTCAACAACAGGATATACAGGTTCGGGCGGATGTGAAGTATATTTTGCAAATAAAGATGCTGAAAAAATATGGAACGCTGTTATGGAAGCCGGCAAAGAATATGGAATAAAACCAATCGGTCTTGCCGCACGTGATACGTTGCGACTTGAAATGGGTTTCTGTCTTTATGGAAATGACATAAACGACACCACTTCCCCTATTGAAGCAGGTTTAGGCTGGATAACAAAATTCACCGATGAAAAAGATTTCATCAATAAACAAGTTTTGCTTAAACAAAAGAAAGAAGGCGTTACAAAAAAACTTATAGGCTTTGAATTGATAGATAAAGGAATTGCCCGCCATGACTATGAGATTGTTGATAAAGACGGAAATAACATTGGCAACGTAACTTCAGGAACAATGGCCCCATCGCTGCAAAAACCGATCGGCATGGGTTATGTAAAAACTCAGTTTGCATCCGAAGGTAGTGAAATATTTATTAAAGTTCGCGATAAATCACTAAAAGCGAAAGTTGTGAAGTTCCCGTTTTATAAAGGATGACTAACCTTTTATGAAATATTTTTAAATGAACAAAGTGAAACCCACAATCGAAACCTGCTTTTCTCCTCCTGTGTTTCAGCATATTCTGACA
>JBEKEO010000089.1:0-10615 GCA_050013795.1 Bacteroidales bacterium | reverse complement strand
CCGTTATAAAACAATTGCTATAGTAATTTCGCACAAGCTTACACACCCGGCAAGATCAAAAGATATAACGCAACAGTTTATAACTTATACTTGCTTGCAGTGTGCCTGATGTTTATTTCAGCAAACAATGGCTCATTCGCGAAGAGGCTCATTCAATAATTGTTTACTGAAATGTTATTTATACCGATACGGAACAGATTTGCAATAATATTATTTTGTTCCTATCGGTATAACTCGTTCTAATCACTTTTTACAAACTGATAAGAACGAGTAGAATAAAAAAATGAATTCCTTTATAAGTTACATGCACAAATATGATGGTTGGCAAGTTGGGAATGAAAAGAAAAAAACGGAATTTAAAGGAAGCGTGAAAGAAACTTAACAGAAGACAAAAAGTACACAAAAACATAAAATATTAAAATTTCTTCAAAAATGCATTTTAAGGTTACCACCTTACCACTTTATTGATTTTACTGCTGGGTAATGAGTGGTAATGAATTTTTAAAGATTACCACCTTACCACTTTTTTTATATTGTCCTGAAAAAAGTTGACTTTTTTTGATGATTTTTGGGGTAAGGTGGTAAGGAGGTGGTAAGGATAAAAAAAGAACCTTACCACTCTTGCAATACTTGATAGATAAAGGATAAAGAGAAAAAGTGGTAAGGTGGTAGGGTGTTTTGGCATTTTTGCAAAAAAATGAAAGTTTTCATTTTGGCAAACTTTAAAAAATGAAATTTCTTTGAGAAACATAAATAGCATATTAGAGAAAATATGAGTATTTAATGTTCTTTTTCTGCTACACATAAAAAAGAAAATACAGTACTTGAAAATTTATTTCTTATCCTCCTTTCTTTTCATTGCCAAAAGAAAGGAGCAAAGAAAAAGCTAGGCAAAACGATGCTTCAGCGCTCCCTGAAATATTGCCGGAATTCTAAGCAAAGAACAACATCACCGCAAGCGGGCTGCTTTGCAAGAATTCCAGCCAATATTTCATTCACTCCTACGCCTGCCCGCCGTTTTGCCTTGCCAACGCACTTTAGGGGGAAATCTCAAAATGCGGGTCATTTAGTAATTATAAAATTGCCGGGCCTGCGCGAATTTTTAGAATTCTATATTTTTTTTGAAAACATAGTAGCCGTAGTTTCTCTCCGGATATTTCTTTTCTCTGGAAAAAGAAAGCATTTTAAGGGCTTTTCCGACATTGTTTGTGTTGAGTTTTACTTTACCGCCGGTTTGTTCTGCGATATATAGGAGAATATCAGTTGCCGACATAAAGCAATCATTTGATTCCCGGGTTCCCGGGGAAAGAAATTTATGAATAAGTTCGAATTCGGAAGTGGTGATATGGAACTGCCGATTGTATTCTTCGTTTTCTTTTATTTCATCCTGATTGAGATCACAGATAAAGTTGGTTTTGAATAAATGGTATGCCTGTGCCCATACATCATCTATATTGATGTTTTCTTTATAAGACCAGTCAATTGATTCAATAACAAAACAAAGCCAGCGGACGGAACCGGATTCATCATTTAGGAATTCTGCCTGATTTGTGGAACCGATAAAAGAAGCGCGGCGCGGAATGATTGAATTCTTCCTATCGTAAGGCAGGCGGTCATTAATCTTATCTTTTGAAAAAAGTGATTTTAAAGAATTGATCTCAAACTTGGAAAGTGTTGAAAGTTCATCAAGATTGATCAACAAGTTTGTTGTAAGAAGGATGCGGCTGTCTTTATCAATTGATAAGTTTTCGGCAATGTAGTTTGACAGCGCCGGAGGGCAAAGGAAACGGCAGAAAGTTGACTTGCCGGAATTTTGCTTATCGTGCACCAGGATAAAAGCTTGTTTGTTGAAATAACTATCAACAATAGCGCATTTGACAACTCTTACGAGCCATTTCTTGAAATGGGTATCGAAGCGCTCCCGGACTTCAGGCTTTAACTTTACATAAGAAGCAAGGTTTTGAATATAATCGGTTTCACCAGACCATTCAGGCAAAGATTCAAAGTAACGAGTAAGTGGATTATAACGAGGCACCAAATCAGATTTAAGAAAAGCCATGAGATTATTAAGAGAGAAGTTTAATCCATCCAGTGACATTTTGATAAAAATGTTGTTCTCGTTCATTGCTTTGTATTCTTCGTGATTCTTTTCCTTGTATTCGAATTCAGTGGAGACAGTATTATAACGGATGTCGAAATGATTGGTTAAGTAATTACGGACAAGATGAAATTTGTTGGTAGATGATTTGTACTGTTCACCAGTTATAGAGTTGGGAGTTTTGAGTTGGGAGTCGGAAGAGACTTTCTTAAGTCGTGCCGGTGGCAAGCCTTTACAAGTTATACCATGATCTTTGGCAAAGCCGAAAAAGGTTTTAATAGTAATGCCTGAATTTTGGCTATTAAGGCAGTTGTCGAATTGCTTATCACAATCTGAATGGTTATATTTTGGATTAATACTGCTGACACGGTGAAAATAATCGCGTGCTGTAGAACCAAGTCCGTCAATTAAAGCAAAGCAGATTTTTATCCAATCATCATAGGTTGAAGTAATATCAATACGGTTGGATTCGAGTTGAGAAATGACATTTTCGATATCATCCTGCAGAGTTGGTAAAATAACCTGATATGTTGAAGCTTCAGGATTGTAGTATAAATCGGGATCGTAAGAAAAGAAACACAGCCGGGTGATGTCTTTGCCGGATGGATCCACTTGTAAAGCAAGCCTATCTTCATAATACTGACGTACCTGATTAAAGGCGAGTAAATGGAATTGCTGAAGTGTACCCACCCCCTGACCCTCCTTCGACAAGCTCAGGACAGGCTCTCCCTGCGAGCAAGGAGGGGGAAGTTCAGTAATTTCCGAATTGGAAGGTTTAACACGCACAAGTACTTTACAGCCATTTCCTGATGGACTTTTAAAGAGGGCTAATGTATATGGTATAGACGGAATCTTTTCACAGAGTAGCTTTAAACGATTTTCTGTAAGCTTATCAAAGTCCAGGATTATCAGACTTGAATATTCTTTCAGGAATTGCATTTTACGACCGCCGACAAAATAACCAGACGGGGTAAATGCAAGTAGTGATTTCTTCTGCTTGTTGTATTCATCAAGATTATCTGAATTAACAAGCTTTTGGAGTTCGGCAACCTGAGATTTGTATTTGTCGGACTTTATCTGATCAAGCACTTCTGAGATGTGCTGATGAGATTTTATTTGAGTGAAGTTTTGGAATATGGTTACTTTCATAAAGAGAAAAATTTTATTTAGTGAATAGAAAAAATTGTCTTTTATCCTCCTTTCTTTTCATTGCCAAAAGAAAGGAGCAAAGAAAAAGCTAGGCAAAACGATGCTTCAACGCTCTCTGAAACAGTGCCGAAATTCTAAGCAAAGAATAACATCCTCTTTGCAGAGTCTGCTTTGCCAGAATTTCAGGCAATCTTTCATTCACGCCAACCCTGACCTCGCCGTTTTGCCAGGCCTGCGCGCTTTTTAATTTGATTTGGAAAAATGGCATTATTAAAAGAACTACATATTAAATTTTCGTTGATTGTACCCCCTCTGTCAGCATAAGTGGCTGACATCTCCCTCCCGACCTTTGGTGCGGGACAGGCTCTACAAGTAGGTGGAGTTACAAGGCCTTTTTTTCTTTTTCGCAGATTCTCAAAATGCGGGTCTTGGGATTATAATTGCTTTTGAGGTTTGGCAAAAGCTTTACGGGTGTGGTTTCTAATGAATTCTTCGAGGTCGGATGCGAAAATGTAAATTTTCCCTTCTGCCTGAGAATAGGTGATCATACCTTTCATACGATATTTTTGAAGGGTACGCTTAGAGATTTTAAGAAATTGGCATACTTCTTCAACATCTAGACACTGCTCGGATAAAGGCTGCTTCATCGCAAAATGTTTAAAATATTTTTCCATGTTCTCTAACCTTTCGGTTATTTTCTGAAAAGCTTCGGATGTGATTGTTATTACTTCCATGTGATTCTTTGTATTAAGTTTAACGTTTATTTTATTTTTTAAGCATTATACCCCCTGGCTGCCTTGCAGCCTGTCCCCCTGCGAGCAAGGGGACGGAAAAGGAATAAAGGCTTATCTGTTTTTTGTTGCAACGAAAAACTGAATACAAAGGAATATCAAGAATGGTGGTGACCTTCAAAAAAAATGGTGACCTAAGTATGAGAGGTCACCATTTTTTTAATTGATAAATGAGGCGGAAAATATATAGAGTTGAATAATTAATAGTTAACAATGATAGTACAAAAGTTGTGCCAAAAGTGAAATAAAAAAGAACAAAATGGTGACCCAAAATGAAAAGGTCACCACTTTTATTATAAGTGATTGAAAGAATGAGATTTGAAAAAAACGAAATTTGGAGTGACCGTCGGGTGACCTTAATTTTTAAAGAAGTGACCTTACTATTTTAGGCCACTCGCCAAGGAGTATAAGAAAGCAAAAGGATAAAAAAGAAAAAGTATTTTGTAATAATTTTACTTCCCAGGTCTTTTCTTTATGTTTGATGGCTTAGTGACAGTATTGATGGTTGAAGGATTTAAAGGATTTCCTTCTTCATCCGTTACAATAAAAGAAAGAAGCTGCAAAAGTTTTTTTCGTTCAGCTGAGAAAATGGTTTTGCCATCAGGATCCTTATCATAACGCATCTTATATATTTCAGCCAGGAACTTATTCTTATTGCAATTCAATTTAATGCATCCTTTCAGTTGAATCATCTCTAAAGCTTCTTTCAGTAATGTATCAGGAATTTCAGGTTTTTCAGAAGATGGTGCTTTTTGATATGAAGGATTGACTTCACAAGCTTGAGTTGGACTATCGTTCAGCACTTCATAAAGAGGTGGCCGCTGAATAAAAAGCCAAGGATATTTTAGGATGCGAGGAATTTCTTTCTGAAAGGTAAGGCGAAGGGATTCTTCAGATATAGGCTTAATATCAAGGTAGGGCTTAAAAAACTTATAGTAAAAAACAAGGCTGCGGATAATAAAAAGATTAAGGATATAAATTATATAAAGATCAGATGGATTAACTTTTGAATTGGATTTTGTGCTGAGAGTATTAAAATAAATGCGGGATTCATGAAATAGTTTATCAAGTAATTGATAATTACAATAGGAATAGGAACGAACTTTTTTTTCAGAAGGAGCGACAACCAAATTCTTTTCGGCGCGAATTTTTATACGTTCCAACTCGTCAGCAAAAAAATCCAGATAGTAGTTTGCACGTTCGTCCGGTGGATCAGGAAGAGATATGTCTTCGTTAAGCGAGTATACCACCTTTGGCTTAATGACGGCCTGATAAGTTTTTAGTCCGGTATCCTGGGAAAAAGAAATATCCATATCACTATTGGAGTAATAGCCTAAAAGGGTTAAATCGCTAGAACTAATAGAATTCAGGGCTTCTTCCTTTGTGGGTGCAGAACAAACTATATTGGTATTTGCTGAACGTACAAGAGAAAAAGCAGATCTGTATGTTGATTTTGACACGGTAAGAGGGTTGAATATCCCTCTGAGAACTTGCCTGAACACAGTAAAATCGCTAGTTTTATTGGTTTCAAGTTTTTGCATAATTAAAAGGCTTTATATCGTTAGTATGTACCGGAGGGCACTATAATTCCAGACTGCAAAAAAGAAACGGCATTACAGCAAGAATTGAAAATAAAATCAAAAAAGCTAACCGGATTTAAAGCAAAAATAAGAAGAAGTCGGAAGTGAAAAGCAATTGTTAATAAAATGATAATGGTGCTGAAAGGCTTGATAATAAAGGGGTGTAGAATTAATTAATTGATAATCAGCAAGAGAAAAGTTATCAACAAAAATGATAAACTCAGGTAGATTTTTTAGTCTTACGAGGAGGCTTTTTAGGCAATTCAGGTTTTTCATCAAAAACTTCCATCGCTTTGTCCAGATCAGCATTGACGATTTTCGCATATACCTGAGTAGTCCTGATTGAAGAATGACCCATTAGCTTTGAAACGTATTCGATTCGCATCCCCTTTTTAAGTGCACGCGTAGCCCAGGTATGACGGCTGGTGTGAAAATGAATATGCTTTCCTAGTTCAAGTTTATTACCAATATCTTTCAAATCATTGTTTGTATATGATGTTATTGATGAAATGCGGGAAAGAAGAATTTTAGGATTTTTAAGGTCATCGGATTTATCAAGAAATGGAAAAATAAAATCATCTTTTTTGATATCTTCATTCCTGTACTCTTCAATTATCTTTTTGGCCTTCTCAGGAAGCAATATAGAAACAACACTGCCGGTCTTTTGAGTAGTAAGCAAAACATGTTTGCCATCATAATTTTCCCATTTTAACTGAATTAAATCAGAAATACGGATGCCACCGGCATAACAAGCAAAAATATACATATTGCGGTGATGGTATTTCATGGAGCCGGGCTCCAATGCGTAATTTTCAATTTTTGCCAGCTCCTCTTCTGTAAGGAATACTTTTTCAGTAGATATGGATGTTGCCCTGTATTTAAGAAATGGATTTAATGCATATTCAATTTTATCCTGAAGTATAGCTTCATTAATGATTCTCCTAATGCATCTGAAATTTGCATTGATAGTGTTCACAGAGTTTTTATAGGGTTCTTGCCGAAGATAATTTTCATATTCTTTTAGAAATTCAAGTGTGAGATCATTAAAAGTGAATTTGTGTTCATCACAAAACTTTTTCATTTTTGAAATAACAGCAGCAAATCGTTTATGCGTTCCTATTTTGCCCTTAGCCTCATATGTCTTAATAAACTTGTCGGCGAAAGGGAAAAAGGGTACCGGATCATCACCCATCACCTGGGCCTTAAGAGTTTTTGCCGGAACATATTTTGAATTCCTTTCAGCTTTAAGAGTTGCATCAAGAGCATCGGCTAATTTTTGCTGAAGATAGCTGTTCAGGCGCTCATAATTATCATGATTACTCCTTACCAAATCCTTGTTTGAGTTCCATTGATTAGGCTCAATATAAATGCCTGTGGAGATAAAAGAAGATTTCTTATTTTTGGAGATTCGAATATAGAGAGGAGCTAGACCACGTTTATTGGTCTTGTTTTTTCGTAATACTATACGGGTTGTTGCCATGTTCTTTCTTTTGCTGCAAAGGTACACATAATATATTACAGGGTACATCTATGGGTACATCTTTTAATTAAAAAGATACGAACAAAATGCCGATTTGTTCTGAGTGAAAAAATTAAAAGGCCTGATAATAGGGAAGTTTAAAGATTAAGTCGGAAAAACTCGGAAGCTATCGGAATCGCCCCGAGATCACTTCAAATACACTGTTTATATTTATTTCTCATATTACAAATTCAACTTCTTTAAAATCGCATTCTACTATTTTGTTTTGCTGAGTTCTCAGTATAAGTTTGCCCTCCATTGAAATATTGATGATAGTAGCCGAAATCGTTTGTCCCTTATATATATACTTTGCCTCTTCACTCTTGCGGTAAAGCAAAGAAATGTACTCTTCCGTGAGAGCATCAATATGCATTTCCTTCAGTTGTATGTACCTTTTATCCATCTTAGAACAAAGCAGTGAGAGGCATTCCTGTATGTTATAATCTTTCCCGGTAATGTTCTTTAGCGATATGGGATTCGCTGCATTACTTACAAATACCTCCTGATTAATATTTATTCCTATTCCTAATATAGTATACATGAATGTATCTCCCATTATAGCATTCTCGACAAGCATCCCTGCTATTTTTTTATTGCCAGCATAAACATCATTTGGCCATTTTATCCTGATTGATTCATTATTGCCAGTTAATTGCTTTAGCATATCATAGAATCCAAGAGAAGCAATAACATTAAGCATGAACTGGCGATTAAGAGGAAGGAACTCGGGTTTCAGAATAATGCTTATTAAAAGATTTTTCCCTTTCTCGCTTTCCCAACTGTTATCACCGGTCCCTTTACCTGCATACTGAAACTTAGCTGATATTACAGTCCCTTCTTCAAGACCATTAGTGCTAATCAATTCAGAAGCATATCGATTGGTCGATTGAGTTTCTTCAATTTCTATAATATGAGAGCCTATCATTTAAATTATATATTCTTCATTACTATTTTGAATGATAAGGAATAAGCTATGATTTATATTAATTATTTTCTTATTTTTGCACGTTACAAATATAGATATATTGAATGGCTAAAAGGAAAAAGAAAGCTGAAAGTTCTGAATTATTGACTGAAATTATCATAAAAGGGATACAGGATAAAAAAGGGAAGAATATTGTAAGTTTGAAGTTAAAGGACATTCCGCATGCTGTAACTGATTATTTTATTGTGTGTCATGGCACATCAAATATTCAGGTGCAGGCTATTGCAGAATCGGTTGAAGATGAAGTTCGGAATGCTGTCGGACTTAAACCATGGCACAAAGAAGGTGTTCAGAATGCAGAGTGGATATTACTTGATTACGTTGATGTAGTTGTTCATATTTTTCAGGAAAACACACGTAACTTCTTCCAGATAGAGAATCTATGGGCTGATGCAGAAACCATCAATGTTGCATCGGATAACTAATAATTAATTAAAAAGAATAATTTATCAATAAAAAAATCGCTTGAAATGTCTTTAAGCGATGAAAGATTAAATAAACGGATAATGGCAGATAACCAGGACAACCCACAAAAAAATACTAATTTCAAACCCAATACAAACCTGAAGAAACCCAAAGGCGGTTTTAATTTCTATTGGATATACGGAATATTAGCAGTTATTTTTCTTGCTATACAGTTCTATAGCTGGAATGGGGCTTCAGAAAAAACTAATTTAAAAGATTTTGTTTCAATGCTAGCCAGGGGCGATGTTGACAAGATTATTATTATTAATAAAGAAAGAGCCGATGTTTATATAAAGAAGGACAGCCTTAAAAAAAAGGAATATAAAGATTTAAGCAAAGGAATAGGTGGTTCAGCAAATAGCGGCCCTCATTATAATTTTGATATATCAAATGAAACATTCAACGCACAGTTGGAAAAAGAAGAAAGTAATGTTTTATATGATATTAAAAGTAATGTTTCGTCTGATTCTATCAAAACAAATTTTCGTTTAAATAAAACAAAGCATGAGTTCGATAGTCTGAAACAAGAGTATGACACTGAAAGCAACTGGGGTCATGAAATTCTTAACTGGGCATTACTTATTGGAGTATTGATTGTTTTTTGGATGTTTATTATGCGAAGAATGGGTGGAGGTGCAGGAGGCGGACAAATATTCAGTATTGGAAAATCAAAAGCACAGTTGTTTGATAAGGATACACAGGTTAATATTAATTTCAACGATGTTGCCGGCTTGGAAGAAGCAAAAGTTGAAGTGATGGAAATAGTGGATTTTCTAAAGAATCCCAAAAAATATACTGAACTTGGAGGAAAGATTCCTAAAGGCGCCTTGCTTGTAGGTCCTCCGGGAACAGGAAAAACATTGCTGGCAAAAGCTGTTGCAGGCGAAGCAAAAGTTCCATTTTTCTCGCTTTCAGGTTCCGATTTTGTTGAAATGTTTGTGGGCGTGGGTGCTTCTAGAGTAAGAGATCTTTTCAAACAGGCTAAGGAAAAGGCGCCATGTATTATTTTTATTGATGAAATTGATGCTATCGGCAGAGCCAGAGGGCGCAACCAATTTACAGGTTCTAATGATGAGCGCGAAAATACCCTGAACCAGTTACTCACAGAAATGGATGGTTTTGGCACAAATGTAGGCGTAATCATACTTGCAGCCACCAATCGTGCTGATATTCTTGATCGTGCATTGATGCGCGCAGGACGCTTTGACAGGCAGATACACTTAGAACTTCCCGATCTTGAAGAAAGAAAAGCTATTTTCAAAGTTCATATACGTCCACTCAAACTTGATGCATCTGTTGATACAGATTTTCTTGCAAAACAAACACCCGGGTTTTCCGGTGCTGATATTGCCAATGTATGTAATGAATCAGCATTGATAGCTGCTCGTAGCAATAAAAAAATAATTGAGAAGCAGGATTTCCTTGATGCTATTGACCGTATTATTGGGGGGCTTGAAAAACGCAGCAAGATTATTTCTCAGGATGAAAAGAAAGTGATAGCATTCCATGAAGCAGGTCACGCCTCTGTTAGCTGGATGCTTCAATATGCTCATCCTTTAATTAAGGTAACAATAGTTCCACGAGGAAAAGCGCTAGGTGCCGCATGGTATCTCCCCGAAGAAAGACAGATCACAACATATGAGCAGATGCTGGATGATATCACAGCAACATTAGGCGGTAGGGCATCTGAAGAAATTATTTTTGGGAAGATTTCTACAGGCGCATTGAATGACCTTGAGAAAATTACAAAACAGGCTTATGCTATGATAGTTTATTTCGGGTTGAATAAAAAAATTGGAAACATCAGTTATTACGATTCTACCGGTGCAAGTGAATATGCTTTTTCAAAACCTTATAGCGAAACTACTGCAAAAACAATTGATGAAGAATTAAGCATTCTGATTGAGAATGCTTATCAACGTGCAAAACAAATTTTAATTGAGAATAGAGATAAACTGGAAAAGCTAGCTAATCGATTGATTGAAAAAGAAGTCATTTTCAGGGAAGACCTGGAAGAAATATTTGGTA
>JBEKEO010000088.1:0-10619 GCA_050013795.1 Bacteroidales bacterium | reverse complement strand
TTTGATGGAGTATAGATTTTCCATTCCCTATCATCAAAGGAAGCAAGACCCATATTGGAAGTGATCCATTTTACATTGTTTCTGTCGATAGTTACCGTATATTCACAATACATTGGAAGCTTTGAATTCTGAGGTGTGTAAATAGTCCATGAATCACCTGAAATCTTTGCAACTCCTCCCCAATAAGAAACCCATAAATTGCTGTTCTTATCAATTGTAATATGGTTGACTTTATCGTCCGTAAGTTTTGAATTTGATTTATTAAAAACTTTCCAGTTCTTTCCATCATATTTAACAAGACCTTTATCTGTGCCTATCCAGGCAGTGCCTGTTGTATCAATGGCAATTGAATTTATTAAATTATCAGGCAAACCCGAATTGGCTTTAGTGAAAACATCCCACTTATCCATATCTGGATTATATCGGACAAGACCGTTATCTGTGGCTATCCATGCATTGGTTTTTTTATCGAAAGTAATTTCATTAACATGCTTATCAGGAATGGATGAATTGGAAGGGTTGAAATTTAACCATTGTAATCCTCCATAAATGTAAAATCCGCTATAACGTGTTCCTACCCATATCTGGTTATATGAATCAAATACTGAACAAGTAACAAATTTATCGCGGATGCCTGAATTAAGGGAATCGAGTTTAATGAATGCTTTACCATTGTATTTTATTAAATTTCCACCGGTAAAACAATCGCCGGTAACAAACCAAATATTATCCGATGAATCAACATTTACGGTTTTAATAAGATTATCGGGCAGAGCGGAATTAACTTTATTAAAGACTGTCCACTGCTGCGCAAATGTATGGAATGTGAATACGATTAAAATTATTAATATAAGTTGTTTTTTCATGGTTGAAAATATCTAATCATTCAAGCATATCGCTAATAAATCTGTTGAAAAAGGAACATCTTTATCTACCTCAATATCTTCGACTATAAACTTTGTTATAAAATCTTCCTTAATACTGGTATTCTTATTTAACGATGCATTATCTTTCCTTGATCTAGTTATCATTTTATAAATACTGACTTGCAAATTAAGCAGGAAAACTCTCAGAAAATTCGGATAAAAAAATAATGTGCATGGCAGACTTATTAATCTCTGCTTCTTTATTCGTGAAATCTCATGCTTTACAAATTCGGATTTTGAACCAATCTTTAATACTTCAACCTTGGTAAAATACTTATGCAATAGGTTGTTTATATTATCATAGGAATACTCTTTCAAATGAAAAGCATTCCACGGTCTTTGTATATAATTGAAAAGCCTGATGCTTTTATTAGGCGTGGAAAGCAATAAATATCCTCCGGGATTCAACAGGTTTTTTAATTTTTCAACGAATTCTTTATCATCAGGTACATGCTCAATAACCTGAAACGAAGTTACTATATCGAACTTTTCACTCGCCTCGCTGCTGTGCGGGTCGGTCAATTCGGGTATGGTTTTAAAGTTGAGGTTGTCGGCAATATAATTCTGTTTAGCAAAGCCAATCGCATCCTTGCTCAAATCAACTGCTGTAACATTAGCTGCAATATCCGAAAGCATAAGAGAACCATATCCTGTACCGCAGCCATAATCCAAAACATGCTTATCTTTTACATATCTTTGTGCAAAACGATATGTGGCAATATGCATTAAATGATTATAATATTCTGCTTCATTATTAAAATAAGGGTTCAGAATATGCCGTTCATCGGTTCGTTCCATATTTGGCTATTTAATGCTGATATTATTTTTCACAAAATTATCAATATTATGTATCTAATAAATGTAATTGTTATAAGGGTATTGCTAATTTGTTCTTCGTATTGCCTTCAGCCAGGAACATTAGGTTTTAAACTCTTCTTTACAAACTTAATTCAAAAGCGCCCGATTGCTGCACTGAATAATATGGGATGTTTAAATCGGAACATTCATTAATCCATTTTTCTGTTTTCCACGACGAGTTGGATGAATCGAAAATTATCATAGCGGGTTTGTATGTATTGAGCAATTCGGCTATGCCGCTTTTAATATTTCCAGTAACAAGAAGGTAATCTACATTCAAAGGATAATCCGACTTTTCATAACAATTACTTTCATTTACAATTGCCATGCGCTTATCGAAAAACTGAAGCAAGTTGTTTTTCACATAAACAAAATTATTATCAAACCGGAAAGAGTTTCTGTTCAAATTCTTCATATCAATAAATGTTGCATCATTTAAATGTATATTTATCCAGTTGTTCTGTATATGCATAGAAACAGCTTTTGTATCGTTAATCAATACAGAATCGCTTAATAGGATATGCTCGCTCCCTGAAATAATATCAAGGGCTGAAGATTTATTAATATCATACACAATCAGTTTTTTCTGCCTGTCAGACGTAAGCTTATTTACAGAGATTACAACAGCAAGAACAATTGCAAAAACAAATGTAAGTTTTAGATAAAGGCTCCTTTTACTGCTGATGAAAATACCTGCTGTAAGCAAACTGGCATAAATAACGAACATTTCGAATGCTGTAATATGAATAGCTTTTATGTTAGAAAAAGGCATGGATTCTATATAGCGGATGGAAGAATTAAGCATATAAATTAAATAAACCAAGACTTTGGCAGCAAACCCTACAAGCAAATTAAAAGGAGAAACAAGCAACACAAACATTCCGCAATAAATAATAATGCTGGCTAAAGGGACAACCAGTATATTGGCAATAAGAAAATAATTCGGGAATTGGTGAAAATAAAGCATTGCCAATGGAAATATTGAAAGCTGCGCTGCAATAGAAACCGAGGCAATCTGCCAAATATATTTAAGTATACGATGACTTGTTATCCATAGTTTATTTATAGCAGGGTAAAGCAATGAAATGCCAAGTACTGCTACATAAGAAAGTTGAAAGCCTGTATCAGCAATAAGAGCAGGATCGAAGATAAGCATTATTAAAGCTGAAGCCGAAAGCGTGTTATACACATTAGTATATCGCCCTAGCATTTTACCAATGATAACAAAAGTGATCATCAAAGCGGCACGGTTAACGGGAGGCGACAAACCCGTTATAACTGCATAAAACCAAATAAACAAAATAAGGATAATAGGTTTAAAGTATTTGCCTTTTTTAGATTTGTCGAGAAATGACAAAAGAAAACTCAGTACAATAAATACAATACCAACATGCATCCCTGCAACACATAATAAGTGCATCACTCCAGCTCCCTGGTATACACTATATAGGTCAGCATCTATCTTATCCCTGTAGCCAAGAATCACTGCGCCTGCAACAGCATATTCTTCGCCGGATATACCATTCGATTCAAAAATCTTTAAGAAATGTTTTCTAATTCTAAGCGCAAAGGATTTAATAAAATTCCCATCATTATGGCTCAGAACTGTCCATTTTCCTGATTTTATATAAGCTTGCTTATAAACAGATTTCAAAGTAAGATAATGCTTGTAATCGAACTCTCCGGGATTTTGAGGCGGGCTAACATCAGCGAATGAAGTGGTAATAATAAGTTTATCGCCATATCTTATGTTATTTGCAAGACTGTCCTTTTGAAAATAAACTATAGCATTCTCCCCTGCCCTATTCCACTTTTCATTTTGTTTAAAAGCATTTATGCAAATTGTTGTACTAAATGTATTTTGTTTTTCATTAACAGGGTCAATAATAGTTGCCATTACAGTGTCAGCCTTATTCCCGGAATGCATAGATACAGAAAGTTGATTACTTGCAAACTTATTATTTGTTATTATAATTCCGCAAAAGAAGACTAATACAGTCAACATTGCTCCAAACACCCATCTCTGCCTGTATTCTGGAACAAGTTTTGTATAGTAAAGAGAAAGAATTAAAATTAGGATAAAAAGGGAAAGTATGATTTCAATTGAAACTCCGAAATTAAAACAAAGCGCAGTCAGTATTCCTGCGATAAAAGGGACAAGGATGCGCAGAAGTGGAAGCTGGTTCCAGCTAATCATTTTACTATTAATAAATCACTGAGGTTTTAACTCAGTGATGTTGATGAACGAAACACCCTTGTAATAATATTTGATGATATCCTTATACGTCCATCCAAGATCAACCATGTGGATTGCGCCTTCCTGACACAGACCCACACCATGCCCATAACCTCTTCCTCTAAACAATAACGTATCCCCATGATCTTCTATGCTAAAAAATGCCGATTTTAACTTCCAGTCAGATCGTACTGTTTTCATAGGAATATTAGGATTATCATCAAAAAACATTTTTCTGTGAGGTTGCGAAAATGTTATAGCCTTAATACGCATTGCTGAATCGCTTACAGGAAAATTATACTTAGAAGATAAGTAATTCAACCAGTCTTTCGTCGGTATCTTCTTTTCCCATCTGGCTTGCGACTGATGCAGGCAAAAAGTATCATTAACAGATTTCAGATATGTTGTAGATACTGACCATACATCTTCTGAATTAGCTGTTTCTCCACCACAGTTGGAATGAAATGCGGCAGAAATTGGCTTATTTGTAATATCAATAATTATCATCCCTGTTGTTTGTGAAATAGCCATCATAATCATGCTATTCGTTGAACGCCCCCTGTATACCTGGCAATGCACATCATCACAAAAATTATAACCCTCATCTTTTATATGCTTGCGTAAATTGCTGATTGCATAAGTGCGTGAAATTATCGCCTGTACTTTCAGAAACTCAAGATTCTTTTTTACATCCCCTTCCGATTCCACAACACCTGCAACATAATGTTCTAGTTCAACCTTATTAATGATCTTTAGAAAACCATTATTATCAATTGAAAGTTTAAGACCATCATCATATACTCTTTGCCTGATATCAGGTTCAAGAGGCTTTAAAATAAATGTATTCAGGAAACCATCAGCAGAAAATTCTATAGCAGCAAAAGAGCCTAAACTCTCGCCTTCCTTTGTAATATTGATCTTCCCTTCCTTGACAGAAAGCTGTATAGAATTGTTTTTATAAATATCAGCTATCTTTTTGCTGTCGCCAAATACACCATACTTTCCAGAAAGAGGTGTTATCTTGATTGTTTTCAATTGCGAAGTTGAGAAAACGCGTATATCAAAATCTATAGCAAACAAACGGTTCGTTGCAACTGTAATCAAAAAAACAAATATGTATTTATATCTAAACATTATGGAATTTCTCCCATTAATATATATAAAACGCTAAAAATATAGATTAGCGCTCATTGTACAAAAATAACTTTTAATATGATTCTATTATTTTCTTAAATTCTCAATTATCAATTCTGCTGTTTTCGCAGAAGCACCTGCGCCTCCAAGTTTCTTTTTCAATTCTGAAAACTGTTGTTTCATTCCAACAGAATTATCTTCAATAAGAATTCTGGATAATTCTGAAGATAGGTTATTACTGTTAAAATCTTTTTGTATCAATTCCTTCACTACCTCCTTTTCCATTATCAAATTAACCAATGAAATGAAATTGACCTTCACCAATTTCTTTGCCAGCATGAATGATAATGAGGAGCCTTTGTAACAAACTACTTCAGGCACGCTGAATAATGCTGTTTCCAATGTTGCAGTACCTGATGTAACTATCGATGCTTTAGCATTTGAAAGCAGGAGATATGTTTTGCCATACACTATCTTTACATTATATCCCTCACAAATATTTTCATAAAATTCTTTCGGTAATGATGTAACTGCAGCAACAACAAATTCAAACTCCGGGAATTTTTTAATGACAGTTAGCATGATAGGAAGCATCTTGGCTATTTCCTGTTTCCTGCTTCCGGGTAGAATTGCAATCACCGGTTTATCAGAAATACTTTCAGTATTTCTGAATGAAGCTATATTGCTTTTATAAAGAGGATCGTTAATAGCGTCAATCAGGGGGTGTCCGACAAAATCAACTTCAAAATCAAAACGTTTATAAAATTCCTTTTCAAAAGGAAGTATCACAAACATCTTGTCGACTGTTTTCTTTATTTTTTTAACTCTTCCCTGCTTCCATGCCCAAACCTGCGGAGAAATATAATAAAAGACTTTAATGCCTGTTTCTTTGGCAAAACCTGCAATCTTCATATTGAAACCGGGATAATCAACAAGTATTAATGCATCAGGCTTGTATTGCAGTATATCGCTTTTACAGAATTTGAAATTTCTTAGAATTGTTTTGATATTGAACAATATCTCTGTGAAGCCCATAAAAGCTAAATCCCTGTAATGCTTTACCAATACCGCTCCCTGCTCTTTCATCAGGTCGCCACCCCAGCAACGAAAATCAGCTTTATTGTCAAGCAGTTTCAGTTGCTTCATCAAATTTGATGCATGAAGGTCGCCTGATGCTTCGCCCGCTATTATATAGTATTTCATATTTGCAGGACTATTTCTTTATCAGATATTCATTAACAAAATAAGCAAGAATATATGCAAAGGTGCATAGAAGAACTCCGCGCCCTGTTTTATCATACTTCAGCTTGCCAAGGTACTGACGTATCATAAAAACATTCACCACTATGGCAATAAGCTGCAATGTCGATGTTTGTATTATGGCTTGCTCATGATGCACCATATTGCTTATCCATCTATTCAGGGAATACAACACTCCGAATAATATCCATGGGGCTGCGGCACCCAGTATTAATCCGAATATAAAGTTGTCTCTGTTAAAAAACTTGTTCATTCTTCGAGATGATTTAATTGATTTACTACATGGTGTGCAGTAAAGTCGTATTGGACAGGTACTAAAGAGATATATCCATTTTTCAGCGCCCATTCGTCCGTATCGGTTCCCTTATCATCATTGATGAATTCACCGGTAAGCCAGTAATAATTTTTGTGATGTGGGTCTGTTCTTACATCATAATCATCAGCCCAATAGTCAAGTGCCTGACGGCAAACTTTTACTCCTTTGATCTTTTTTATAAGCGGGATATTCACATTCAGACAGGTTCTGGCAGGTACTCCATTTTTCAAAACCTTTTTTGCTATAGATAAAATATACTTATCTGCCGGGCTAAAATCAACATCAAAATGATAATCGAGAATAGAGAAACCTATGCTTGGAATATTCTCAATTGAGCCTTCAACAGCGGCAGACATGGTTCCCGAATAAATCACATTGATGGATGCATTCGAACCATGATTGATACCGGATACAAGGAGATCTGGTTTGCCGAATAATATTTTACTTACAGCCAGCTTCACACAATCAACTGGGGTTCCGCTGCAACTGTATTCTGTATTCTTTCCGTCTATTATTACTTTATCCATGCGTAAAGGAGTGGAAATGGTGATGGCATGTCCCATTCCCGATTGTGGCCTGTCGGGAGCAACTACAATTACCTCGCCCAATGTTTGCATAAGTTTAATCAAATGCCTTATTCCCGGCGCCATTATTCCATCATCATTGGTGATCAAAATAACAGGTTTATCCGTTTCCTTTTTTAAATTCCGCATGTCGCTTTCCTTAATGCGGCAAAGATAATCTGATTTTTGAGAATCTTAATATTTCGGGAAATTAAAAAATCATTCCATTTTTATGATTCTATACTATCTGAAAATTTATTTAAATTTGAGAAAAAATAAGAAAAATGAAAAAGATCCTATTATTTTTAATCGTGTGTGCGTGTTATTTAAAAGCAGAATCGCAAGTTGTGGAAATAAGTGGTTCTTTAAATGATAGCCTGAGTCTGTCAAATTTAGCCTACGGTAATATTGTTGTAAAAAACCAAAAGGACTCTGTTATCACATCTGCTTTAACAAATGATAAAGGTGAATTTAAAATAAAGAATTTAACCTATAAAACAGGTATGTATCTTCAAACAAATTATGTAGGTTATATTGATAAAAGAATAGATTTTACCGTAAACAACAATAAAAAAATAAACCTGGGAAATATATATATTAAGCCAAGTGTAACACAAATCAAAGAAGCTACTGTTGTTGGGGATGCCAAATATATGGAGCAAAAGTTTGACAGGAAAGTATTTAATATTAGTGAAGCAAAAACAACAGCGGCGAAAGATATTTTCGATCTGCTCAGAACTTTACCCGGAGTAACGGTTGATCAGAACGAAAATATTACGTATAAAGGCGCTCCTGCAACCATTTATGTTGACGACCAGCCCGCTGAATATGTTTATCCCAAAACCTCGATGATACCCGTTGCCAGTGTTTTAAAAATTGAGTTGATCGATGCTTCGCTCCGCAATGGTTCAGGTAAAGGCGGCATTATAAACATTAAAATGAAAAACCTTGCCACCGATGGTTTCAGCGGCGTAGCCCAGGCCAATAACGGTACGGTGAATTTTAAAGACCTGAACAATAGCGAGGATTATATCAATGCCAATTATAAAATAAAAAAGCTTATCATCTTTGACAATTTTCATTTTACCAGTAACTATGCAAGCGGAAACAGCACTACCAGCGGTTCATTAAAATATCTTTCGGATAATTTTCCACAAACAAATAGTGAAAACGATAATAATCAATATACGGATATGATGAATTTCGGTGGACTCCGCTATTCGTTCAACAAGAATACAAGGCTTAGGCTTTCCGGCGGGTTTTATAAATATAATGGTTCATATTCAAGTTATAATAATACTCAGCAAAACGATAATTTCAATAATATGTATGAGGAGTATGATAATATTGAATCCAACAAATATTCTTATTTCGGGAAATGGTTCAACGGTTCATTTTATCACTGCTTCGATACCATAGGCAAGGAATTGTCTGTATGGGGCGGTTATCAGGGTCAGGGTAACACCGGAACTGATATTAACACATTTAATTATCAATATATTTCATATGCAGCGATGGACAGTTCTTTCAATTATAAGACCAATCAAAATAACAAACGCCCCGCATTTTATGGCGGCATATATTACAATAATCCCATCAATGCCAAGACACGCTGGAATTGCGGATGGAATGGATATTTTGCCTATAAGGGCAATGACAGTACTTTCTACAGGCAGAATGAGATGATCTATTTACCATTCACGTATTACACAAATCATAAAGAGATGTTCCAGACGGCTTATTTCAGAATAGGCACTACTTTAAAGAAATGGAAACTGGACGGAGGAATTTCCGCTGAATACGATAAGTGCGTTGATGATTTTAAAAGATATAAGGTTAACCGGGAAGATACACTGCTTACTTATAATAAAGGCTTTCTAAAATTTATGCCTTCTGCAACCATAGTGTTTTCGCCCGATAGTTTGGAGGAAATAAAATTCACCTTTGATAAAAGTTTCCAGTCGCTTTGGTATGGCCAGTTGTGCGATTTTATTGATAAAACAAATCCATTCAATTGGTCGGCAGGAAATTCAGGATTAGTGCCAACCGTTTACGATAACTGGTACCTGGGATATTCCTATAATAAGGACACATGGAATATAAACACAGATGTATTTTACAGCATTACCAACAATGATATTTCCTTTTTATCTGTTCCGGTAACCGATGTTATTACTTTAACTACACCTGAAAACATTGCTCATCACAGCAGTGTGGGTATTGAGCTTGCTTCCTGGCTTTCCATAAAACAGAAATATGATTTTAACTTTTCATCAGCTGTGAATTATACTTACATTAATGCTTCCGGTTTGAACGGAACTGATATAACGAAAAAAGATTATGGTTATAACTTTAAATTCAATACCGATATTCATCTCAGCAAAAAAACCACTGCAACATTTTATGTAAATTACTTCAGTCGAGAAGTCATATTCACGGGTTATAATTTCGATTATTTTAACTCGTCTATAAGCTTTACTCATAAGTTTTTTGATAATAAATTATTACTAACTTTCGGCGCCAACAATATTTTCGATAACCTTCTTAAACATGGAAGTTATTATAACTATAGCGGTTTTATTCAAAATACGATAAAATATTCAAGTTCATACCTGCCTGCTTATTTCATAACATTGCAATATAAATTCCGACAGGGCGACAGGGGAACAAAAGATGCCTGTGGAGCAATGAAAATGGGGAAATAATACAAGTATTACAACATTTCGAATAAAATATCTATTATTGCTATAGCTATTATATAATACTTTATGGCAAAACATTATTTAAAATCATTTATAAAACAAAATAGAAATATGAAAAAGCTCATCCTGCTCCTTTACATTTCGTTCTTTTTAGAACCATTTATGCTGTTCGCTTATACAGGCGAAATAGTAAAATCATTCGACACACCAGGCTCATTCAGCATGGGACTTACTTACGACGGGAAAAACATATGGCTGTCCGACCGCAAGGACGATAAGATCTATTGCATTGATCCCGCTACCGGTAAGGTGCTGCGATATATCAAATCGCCTGCATACTGGCCAACTGGTCTTGCTTGGGATGAAGATGGAATCTGGAGTGCCGACATAAGGGGAGGTATTCCTCTTGCAGAAAATTATGTCGGAAAGATATATAAGATAGACCCTATGGACGGCACCATTAAAAAAACTGTTCCTGCTCCTGGCAATTCACCCATGGGTCTTGCATGGGACGGTAAATATTTATGGTGTGCCGATAACGATTCCAAGGAAATCATTCAGTTTGACCAGAATGATGGTACTACTATCAAGTCGTTCAAATCGCCTGCAACTGACCCTGATGGT
>JBEKEO010000087.1:0-10663 GCA_050013795.1 Bacteroidales bacterium | reverse complement strand
AATAGAGTTTGCTTATTTGCATTCGTCTGAAGACGAGTGTGAACTGAGTATACAGTGATAAATTAACATTTCTTAGCGAAAACGCTAACTTTCATAACGGTATTCTTCAATAAGTCGCGGATGTACAACCTTATGCCATAGTTGCTCTGCCATGTGTTAATAATTAACTGTTTCGGGATGAAATTAGCCACACTTATTACAACATAATAAAGTGGCCATGCAACGATTAGGGTGTAGCTTTCTGGTTAATAAAATTGATTTACGAGGTCTTGCAATTCATTGAAAGATTTATATATGTTTTTACGATTATCTATACAGGTTATTACATGAAACGATAATCAACAAGAGCAATGAAGTATAAAAATCAAAAGCCGCCTTAAAACAAAGGCGGCTTTTAGACAAAATGAAAAAACAATTACTCTTTCCTTTGCAAATATACAACGGAATTTTATAAAAGCAAGTTTTTAACAAAATATTTTAAGAAAATTTCCGCTTTCTTTCTAAGATATTTTTTTCTTCAATCAAATAATCAGGTTCAATATGTGTACATCCAAGTATATTAGCAATCTCCTATCTGGCAGTATATTTAGCTAACCATTTAACTTATAAGATAAATATACATCTTTAGAATATATTCAATATTTTAGCAAGTTAATTTATCATATTTTCTAAATATAAAGATTAATCAGATGCTTTTCAATTCTGTATCTTTTCTTGTTTTTTTCCCGATTGTAACGGCATTTTATTTCATCCTCCCACATAAATTTCGATGGTTAATACTACTAATCGCAAGCTGTTATTTTTATATGTCTTTCATTCCAAAATATATATTTATTTTAGGCACAACAATTACTGTTGATTATATTGCAGGAAGATATATTGAAAAGGTAGAAGGCAGCAAGAAAAGATTATATTTAATTATAAGCATTATTTGTAATGTTGGTTTTTTGGCGTTTTATAAATATTTTAATTTTATTAATGAAAACATATCCGATTTAGCAAATTTCCTGAATTGGAATTACCCGATAAAAGCATTTGAAATAATACTTCCTATAGGGTTATCCTTCCATACATTTCAAGCGATGAGCTATACAATTGAGGTTTATAGAGGTAATCAAAAAGCAGAAAAGCATTTTGGAATATATGCTTTGTATGTTATGTTTTATCCACAATTAGTTGCAGGACCCATTGAAAGACCTCAAAACTTAATCAGGCAGTTTTATGAAAAACACCATTTTGATTACAAAAATGTTACAGATGGTTTAAAATTAATGCTCTGGGGGTTTTTTAAAAAAATGGTAATAGCAGACAGGCTTGCCTCGTATGTTAATGAAGTGTATAATCATCCTGATTTATATCATGGCACACCTGTTATTTTAGCTACTGTTTTCTTTGCAATTCAGATATTTTGTGATTTTTCAGCATATTCTGATATTGCAATAGGTGCAGCAAAAGTTATGGGGTTCCGGTTAATGTTAAACTTTAACACGCCATATTTTTCCAAAACAATTAAAGAATTTTGGACAAGGTGGCATATCTCGCTTTCTTCATGGTTACGAGATTATTTATTTGTCCCACTGTCAATGTATTATAGAAACGGAAAAGTTTATGGTGTGTGTTTGGCAATTCTGATAACATTTTCTATTTCCGGTTTATGGCATGGGGCAAAATGGACTTTTGTTATTTGGGGAGTAATTCATGGATTATATTTGGCATTGTCAATCGTATTAAGTAAATTAAAGAAACGAATAAACAAATTCTTTAAAATTAATACAGACTTTTTTTTAATTAAAATATTTGATGTTTCAATTGTATTTATTCTTGTTTGTTTTACGTGGATTTTCTTTAGATCTGATAGTGTTAGTACTGCATTTAAGCTTATTGGTAATTCTGTAAATTTCTCAAATGGCCTTTTGAATTATGATGTGTTGGGCGGTAAAACAGATTTATTTATAACAGTTTTAATGATAATGTTGATGGAAATAATACATTTGATGCAAAGGAAAAGTTCGGTAATTAAGATCATAAACTCATATTCAAAGTTTGTAAGATGGCTGGTTTATTGTCTTTTTGTTTGGTTAATATTAATTTTTGGACAGTTTGGTAATCAGCAATTCATATATTTTCAATTTTAGAAAATGAAGGAATTTTTCAAAAATATATTTCTGTTTTTATTAATTAATTTTTTAATTATTTTTATATTACTGTATTACATATTTAGTAGGGATAATAGAACTAGTTATAAGCAATATGAAACGGAATCTGTTTTGTATTCAACTGGCAATAACAGTTCGTGTGATTTATTAATTATGGGATCTTCTCATGGACGTATGTTTTCAAGAGGGAAAAATCATTTAAACGTTGAAAAGATATTAAATAAAAAAATTATCAATATTTCGAAAACTGCAGCAGGACCAGTTCCCGAATTGGAGTTTCTTAAATACTTTTATGACAAAGGAAATAAAACAAAAGAAATCTGGTACATTATAGACCCTTATATTTTTTATTCCGAAAAATGGAACGAAGGTTTATTTTTTCTTACTGATGAACCTTTCCGTTTCGATTTTTTTTCCCAGATATTTTTTTCAGGTATAAGTACTGATGTGAAATACAACTATATTAAATCCAAGTTTTCAAATGACTGGATCGTCAACAAAGCTTCAAGGCTACCGGATACGGAGGTTAAACTTTATAAGACCGATACTTCTGCAGTCGCCAAAAGAATAAAAACAGAATATCCAAGCGGTTTAAAGAAGGAAATTTTTATAAAATATTCAGAAGAATTGTATAAAATATTAGAATATTCAAACAATAAAAAGATAAAAATTACTTTTATAATTCCTCCTACTCTGCTGGGTAAAGTGCCGGGAATGAATGAAATGAAAATTTATTTAAAAGATATTGAAAAAAAATTTCATACTAAATATTATGATTATGCGGATTCATTATTAAATCCCGAATTTTATTATAATCATGATCACCTTAATAATGCAGGGATTGAAGCTTTAACAAAACAATTTTTGACGAAAATTATTAAAAATTAATCTCCTAAATATTAGATATGCCTGTTTTTTCGAAAAACATATTTTCCTCTTTTAAGATTTTCAAGAATGATACTTCAAAAAATCTTATAACGCTAATGTCGGGAACAACCATTGCCCAGCTTATTTCTATTATTTTTTATCCGATATTAAGCAGATTATATTCCCCTGAAGATTATGGTGTTTTTGGGTTATTTACCGGAATTTACGGTTTCCTTGATACTATTATTACTTTAAGATACGAAATGGCGATAATAATTCCCAGAAAAGATAAGGATGCAATTAATCTTACATTCGGAACTGTGCTAATATCTTTAATTAATTCATTGTTGTTTTTAATTGTTATTATTTTATTTAAAAATTCCATCTTATCGCTTCTCAATGCAAATAAATTAGGCAACTGGCTATATTTGATTCCATTGATTAATTTCTTTTTTTCAATAATTAAAATTTATAACTACTGGTTAATACGTAAGAAAAAATTTAAATCCGCTTCTATAAATAAAATTTGTCAGAAGAGTTCTGAAACAGCTTTTTCAATATCTTTTGGATTTTTTACAAAATTAAATGGTTTGATTATAGGAGATATTGTCGGAAGATTTTCACTTGCTGTAATGTCACTTTATCAGGCAATCAAAGCTGATTATAAATTTTCATTAATAAGTTATAAAAAAATAAAATACAATTTAAAAAAATATATCAACTTCCCTCTTTATAATACATTACCGACTATTTTTAATACACTAGGTTCTTTATTTCCAATTTTTATTATCAATAAATATTACAATTCAACCGAAACCGGATATTTTAATTTTTGCCGTCAGTTATTGCTTATACCTTATGTATTTATTTCTGCAAGCCTTTCGCAAGTATTGCTTCAGCAGTTTACTGAAAAGAAACAAAATAATACTTCATTGTATAAGGATACAAAAAAAATATTTTTTATACTGATGCTATCAGGATGTGCTTTTATTATTATGATATTTCCTTTTGCTCCCCGCTTATTCAGTTTTTTCTTTGGTGAAAAATGGCTTATCTCGGGCTATTATACACAAATATTAATTTTTTCATTTACTTTCTCATCTATTATTTCACCATTTAGTGCAATTTTTTATTCTTTTGAAAAAATTAAAATAGTAAGCTTATGGCAATTTCTTTATTTTTGCTCCATCTCAAGTTTATTTTTATTTAAAGGATTTAATATATATAATTTTCTGATTATATATTCTGTAATTGACATATTATTATACAGCTTATATGGATTGTTGATTATATATATTATAAAAAATTACGAAAAAAGTTTAAGAAAAAGTTTATAAAATCAAAATGAATTTAATAAGAAAGTTGTCTGTGTTTTTTCAATTTCACATTTTTTTCAGCATATATTTTGTTGTTCTGATGTTTCTTTTATTTGGTGTTTATGTTTATAGCGGAACTTCATATCTATCAGAAATGTTTTTGTATATATCATCATTCATTGCATTTTATTTTCTTTTTAATTATTTAATTTTTAAAACTAGATTATTTGATTTCTTTAGTAAAATAAATAGAACCAAAAAGACAAACAGTAATAAAAATCTGTTAATAATAATATCATTTATTATAACATCCGCTATTGCCTTTTTCATAGTTTTCCATTTAATATATCTCAAGCAGATACCTTTAATTAAAGCATGGAATTGTAATAATTCAAACGTTATTTCAATAATAAGAAGAAATATTTCGGATAATTCAGGTACTACCATTAATTATTTCAACAACTTTATCTTGCATACATTGATGCCTTTTTTCCTTTTGTATCTTCTAATAAAAAAGAAAAATACCCTTTTTATTATATTTTTATTTTTTTGTATTTTTTATGCAATTGCGTTATTACAAAAAAGTTTTATCGTAACAATATTATTTCCGATATTTTTTTATTCTTTATTTAATAGAAAATTTTTAAGAGCTTTAATTTTTTTATTAATAATTATTTCATCTGTTTTGCTTTTGGTTTTTGCAAGCAACCCAAATTTAAGGGGTGAAAAAGATACAGCCGAAGAAATACATGTTAAGCCACAGAAAGTACCTATTGTAACAAGTATTAATGCTGTATTTTTGAGGACATGTCTTACGCCGGGAAAGGTTATTGTTCACTGGTTTGATTTGATCCCGTCAAAACGTCCGTATTTATACGGTTGCGGATATAGATTTCTTCAGCCATTTACCGGATGCGACCAATACTATGATTATGCTTCACTGATTTATATTGATTTATATCCTGAATACTATAAACACGGAATTAAAGGCTCAATGAATGTTGCAAGCTTTATGTATGAATATTCTAATTTCGGTGATATAGGATTAGTATTATCAGCGGCTATTCTTTCCCTTATTTTTGTGTTTATTAATTTATTATTTATTAACGCATCATTTGCAGTAAAGTTTTCTCTAAACATATATTCAATCCTTGTTTTAAATTCTTCTGCAATCACTACTTTATTATTTTCAGGCGGGTGGGGATTAATGATCATATTATTTCTTTTTTACAAAAAAGATTTTGAAGAAATCAATTAAATGAAAAAAATTTGTCACATATCTACTGTTCATGATTTATATGATGACAGAATTTTTTATAAGGAATGCAATTCATTATCTGAAAGCGGTTATGATACAATACTTATAGTTCCTTCTGAAAAAAATAATGTTATTAATAATATTACAATAGTTGCATTACCATTTTATAAAAACCGCTATTTACGATTCTTTATTGGTAATGCACAGGCATTTATCAAGTCTTTAAAAACCAAATCAAACATATTCCATTTTCACGACCCGGAGCTTATGTTTCTTGGAGTATTATTAAAATGCTTTGGTAAAAAAGTAATTTATGATATTCACGAAGATGTTTCGAAACAAATGCTATATAAAGACTGGATAAAAATGAAATTTACCCGGAAATTAGCATCATTACTAATATATGCTTTTGAGCAATTTTGCTGTTTATTTTATAATTGCATTATTACAGCAACCGAAGATATTTCTAAAAAATTTCCCAAGCACAAAACTATTGTTATAAGAAATTTCCCGATCTTAAAGTTAATTAATAATTCAGAAATAGATAAAAAAGATAGACCTTTTATCTGTGTGTATGCTGGCGGTCTATCAAGAATAAGAGGAATTAAAGAAATTATTGAAGCTATTGGTATTATTGATAAAGAAATTGAATTATGGCTTTTCGGTAAATTTGACAATGAAGAATATTTTGAAGAATGTAAAAAAACCATTGGATGGAAGAATGTAAAATACAGGGGCTTTATTAAAATGAACGAAGTTTATAATTATATTGCTCAGTCAGATGTTGGTCTTTCAACTTTATACCCAATAAAAAATTATCTTACAAGCCTTCCCGTTAAGGCATTCGAATATATGGCTCATGGGAAACCTGTTATTATGTCGGATTTTCCCTACTGGAAAGAAGTCTTTAAAGATTGTGCATTATTTGTAAACCCTTATAACTCTTCTGAAATTGCAAAATGCATATCTGTTTGTATTGATGATAAATTATTATTAGCGAAACTAGGAAATAATGGTAGAAATAAAGTTCTCACAGAATATTCTTGGGAAAATGAAAGCAAGAAACTTATAAATTTGTATAAAAAAATTTAAATTGGAAATAAAAATTATACAACCGGATGATATTAATTTATATCAGGCTTTAGCAACAATTAATGGCTCTATTTTTAATGATATTAAATGGATAAAAAAATTCGGAAAAGACATTGAATTATTTGGGATTTATAATAATGACAATAAACTAATAGGCGGATTTTATATTTATATAGAAAAAATATACGGCTTTAAATTTTATAAAGATCCTCCTTTTACTCCTTCAATAGGGTTATTTTTTCAAAATCAGGCTATAAATAATTCCAATTATTTAAGTTATGAAAAAGAAATTTTTTCATTAGTATGCAATTTTATAAAACAACTTCCTTTTTCTGTATTAAGAATATCTATCCCCGTTAATTTTACAGATTTGCAACATTTTATTTGGCAAAAATTTAAGGTTATTCCAAATTATACTTATCTGATTAATTTAGATTTGAAAGAGGAAGAATTAAATAGGAACTTATCTCCAAAACTTCGGAATAATATTAAAAAAGCTATTTCTGATAAAATAATTGTTGAACAAATAAATGATTATAATATTGTTAAACAACATATCATTGCCACATATTCCAGACAAAAAATTAAAATTAATTACACAATTCTTAATGAAATTTTATTCGGCTTTTCTGATAATAGTAACAGTTTTTCTTTTCTTGCATCCCAAGATGGCATTCCTTTATCCGTAGTATTCTGTGTTTATGATAAGAATAAAGCCTATTATCTTTTCGGAGGATATAATGATGCATCAAAGCATGAAGGAGCGGGGTGTCTGGCTTTATGGGAGGCGATCAGATACTCCAAATCGCTTGGCATAAAATATTTTGATCTTGAAGGTTCAATGGTGCCGCGTATTGAGAAATTTTTCAGAGGATTTGGCGGAGTACTTACACCATACTTTACAATAAATAGAGCATCATTACCTTTGGAAATGATTTTGAAATTTATCAAAAGAGAAATATATTAATGAAAGTAATTATTTCACATGATATAGATCATATTACTGTATGGGAACACCTGTTCGACCTTATTATCCCCAAATTTTATTTAAGAAATACTATTGAACTTTTTAATGGTTCCATTAAAATCAGGGAATATTTCCTAAGGTTTGAAAATATTATTGAAAACAAATGGCAAAACATAAATGAAATAATAATCTTTGATAAAGAAAATAATATACCTGCTACATTTTTCATTGGAGTAAACAATGGAAAAGGACTTAACTATTCATTAAATAAATCCAAAAAGTGGATAAAAAAAATTATTGAAAGCGGTTTTGATATAGGAGTTCATGGAATTAAATATTCGGATATTCATGGAATCACAGAAGAATATCAAAATTTTCAAAAGATTTCCGGACTGGATTCATTTGGTATAAGAATGCACTATTTGCGAACAAATTATACTACTATAAACAATTTAAGTAACGCGGGATATTTATTTGATTCAACTGTTTATGAAAAAATATCTCCTTATAAAGTAAATAATATGTGGGAATTTCCTTTGCATATTATGGATGGATATTTTATTTATCAGGGTAAAAAATATGAAAATATAACTTTTGACCAAATTATTGAATATACCAAAATAGAAATAAATAAAATTATTGATATGAATATCCCATATTTAACCATTTTATTCCACGACAGGTATTTTTGCAGTAGTTTTTCCACGTGGGAAAAATGGTATGTTTGGTTAATTGATTATTTGATAAAAAATAAATTTGAATTCATCAGTTATAAAAATGCTATTGACGAATTACAAGATCAGAGCTCTTTATAAATATGTCTTTAAATTATATATTTCCAGAATGTGGACAAAAAAGTTTTTAATTAGTTAACTTAAAAATACAGGCCTAATTTCTTTAAAAACCAGCGGATGATATTTGGTAAAATTTACAAAGAAAAAATTAATAGTATCGATATAAAAGTTTTTTTAATGCAATTATTTGCATTTTGTTTGTCTGTATTTCCAAAATTTCTCCCTTATATTCTTGCTTTCATTTTTGTTTTCAGTATTAATGATTTGAAAAGAGATTTCAATTTTCATAAGGTATTTAAAAATAAAATTGCATTTCTAGGAATAATTTTTTATTTACTTTATGTTATTGGCATTACTTTATCTCATAATTTATCTTATGGATTGTTTGATCTCCAGATAAAGATTCCAATTTTACTTTTTCCCATTTTATGCTTTATAAATATTAAAGATTATTATGATTGTATGCTGAAAATAATTAAATGGTTTATTCTAGGTTGTTTTATAGCTGTGATTTTTTGTCTCTTTTATGCTCTTTATCAATATCTACACGAACAATATAACATATCTCATCATTTATGGAATAATAATTATGGGATAAATTTCTTTTTATCAAGCAGGTTTTCGGTCTTTATACATCATAGTTATTTTTCGATGTATCTTAATTTGGCATTGCTAATTTTACTATTTAAAATTTGGTATAATGAGAAAATATTCAATAAAAAATTTTCATTTTTACTTGTTTTTGTATTTATTCTATCTATTGTTTTATTATCATCGAAAGCCGGTTTAATTACACTTTTTATACAATGTTTGTTGTTTTTTATATTATATTTTATTTTGAATAAAATGTATCTGCAAGGATTATCGATTATTTTGTTTTTTATAATACTTCTTTTCTTATTGACTAGGATAGCGCCTGAATTTAGCAATACCATAAACAATGCATTTAAAGCAATGGATTCTAAAAACATTGATAAAAAAACAATTGAAAGCTCCGCTGCAAGGGTGTTAATATGGGAAAGTTCTATTAAAATCATTAAAGAAAATTTCTTATTTGGTGTTGGAACGGGTGATGTTAAAGATGCTTTAATTAATGAGTTCAAAATTGATGGTGCGACAGGTGCTTTATATGAAAAACTTAATGCTCATAACCAATTCCTGCAAACATTCATTGCACTTGGCTTTTGGGGTTTTATAATTTTATTAACGATGTTTGTTTTACCTTTTTATTTGTGCATTAAATATAAAAAATATATTTACCTGTCATTCTTGATTATTTGTTTTATTAATTTTTTATTTGAATCCATGCTTGAAGTACAAACGGGAGTTATGTTTTTTGCTTTTTTCAATATACTTTTCAGCATAGAACAATATAAGGAAAAAGAAATAGAAAATAATATTTGATCCCATTTAGAACAATGCGATTATTGATTCTTACACAATATTTCCCTCCCGAAATTGGAGCACCACAGAACAGGCTTTTCGAGCTTGCTATAAGGCTGCAACAAAAAGGTGCTAATGTAACTGTTATTACTGCCATGCCGAATTATCCCCAAATGGAAATTCATGAAGGTTACAAAAACAAATGGCATCAATACGAAGAAATAGAAGGATTAAAAGTTCACAGGTGCTGGATATTTGTAAGTAAGAAAAAATCAATATTTCCAAGGTTGTTGAACTATTTCTCATTTGTGTTTTCTTCTTTTTTTATTGGATGGTTCAACTTAGGGAAATTTGATTATTTGCTTTGCGAATCACCGCCATTATTCCTTGGTATTTCCGCTTACCTCTTAAAAAAACTGAAGAGGGCAAAACTGATCATTAATGTTTCTGATCTATGGCCAGAAAGTGCAGAAAAATTAGGATTGGTAACAAATAAATTTTTTCTTAAGATTTCTACAAAACTTGAAGAATTCCTTTATAGAAAATCATTTATGATAAGTGGGCAAACCCAGGGAATTGTAAAAAAAATCTCTGCCCGTTTTCCTTCTAAAAAAGTTTATTGGCTTAAAAATGGCGTAGATATTAGCTTTTATGATGTACAGAAAGTTCATAATGATTGGCGTAGAGAAAAGAATTTTTCTAAAGATGATTTTATTTTTCTTTATGCTGGAATAATTGGTTATGCACAAGGGCTTGAAGTAATATTGAAAGCAGCTGATAAATTAAAAGAGCAGAATAATATTAAGTTTGTTTTACTTGGAAGCGGACCT
>JBEKEO010000086.1:0-10900 GCA_050013795.1 Bacteroidales bacterium | reverse complement strand
AAGCAGAGAAGAAATCATATCCAATCCGTAGGCTGATTGTATTGGTATCTTGTATTTCGGCTTTAATAATGGGGATAATAGTTCTTATTGTAATTGAAAATATTAATCGAAAAAAATTTACATTTAGCTGAACTTCTGTCGAACCTCGGGAAATTTCTGCAGATGAAGAAATTCAAAATGAAATAGAGGTTGACAAAGCAGAGATCAGCGAGGGAGAAATAAAACATAAAGTGGCGACGGGACATCCCGTACCCTTAAATATTAATATTAAACAAAAAATAAATTTATTTAACCATTTATTAAAATGGCCAAAAGAAAAAGAAATAGAATTTGATATGGAAAATTTTTTCAATAACTTTAAATTTATAAAACTGATAATTAAATGGCGGGTACATTTACTTATTGTTTTATTATTATCTGTTGTTTTGTCTATTTTATTTTCATGCCCGTGGTTTATCAAACCAAAATATAAATCATATGCAGTAATGTATCCATCAAACCTCCAACCATATTCAAATGAGACACCAACAGAACTTATGCTTCAACTTTTTCATTCTGATGATATCAGGGACAGTTTAATAAAAAAATTCGATTTAGCTTCTCATTATGATATTGATATAAATAATAGATATTATTATACAAAGCTTATCAGGAAATTTGAAAGCAATGTCGAAATTCGCAAGACGGAATACGAATCTGTTATAATTGAAATTTTTGATACTGATCCTCAAATAGCTTGCAATATGGTGAAAGAAATGGTGAATCTTTTTAATAAAAAAGCAAGAAAACTTCAAAAGGATAAATCCGAAGAATTATTAAAAACAAATACGGATCAGTTAGAGCAAAAACGAATAGAGCTGGATACATTAAAAAAGAAGCTTGATGAACTGAGAAAGAATTATGGAATTCTTGATTATACTGTTCAGACCAGAGAAGCATCAAGAGCATATTATACTTCTAAATATTCAGGAGGCAACGATCTGAATCAAAATTCTGCCGGTGGAGTAATTGAAAACCTGAAAACCAAAGGTGGTGATTTTATTTCATTTAGTAGTTTGTATTTTGCAGCTGTAGATGCATACAACAAATACAAAGAAAACTATGAAATAGCATTAAAAGATGTTACAAAACAGTTAACATATTCGAATTATGTGAGTAGCCCCATGCCTTCAGATAAAAAAACATATCCTGTTAGATGGCTTATCGTGATGATATCATCTGTTGCATCTGTTATTTTGGCCATGGTTGTAATTATGTTACTGGAAAATATCCGTAACAAGAAAAATATAAGTGAGCCACCCGTTGCTTAACAAATTAAAAATAAAATGGGTTTATGGAATATGTGCAATTTTCATTGTATTGAATTGCATTTTTATAGCCAATGAATTTTATTGGTTCTCACTCCTTCCGGTAATTCTATTAATAATCCTGCTTTTCATTTTTTCTCTTGACAACCTTCTTCTGCTTATTGTTTTTTTAACTCCTTTGTCTATTAACTTAATGGATTTTGAAAATAATGTCAGGATTATTCTTCCGACAGAGCCTTTAGTATTTGGGGTGATGTTGCTTTTTTTTATCAAAGTTATTTATGAAGGTGGTTTCGACAAACGAATTGTTAAGCATCCCGTTAGTATTGCAATTATGGTATACTTATTTTGGATATTTATGACTTCGCTTACAAGTTCAATTCCTCTGGTTTCGTTTAAATTTTTAGTGGCTAAAATTTGGTTTGTAGTTCCTTTCTATTTTTTGGGGACACAGCTTTTTAAAAATCACAAAAACATACGCAGGTTTATCTGGATGTATATTTTTTCATTATTAATTGTTGTCTTCTACGCTATATATAACCACTCGTTTTATGGTTTTAACGAACAAACAGCACATTGGGTGATGAGCCCCTTTTACAACGATCATACAGCATACGGTGCTGTATTAGCTATGTTTACTCCTTTTACACTTGGATTTGTATTTGATAAAAAATTAAATAAAACCCAAAGAACTTTGTCGTTTATAGTGTTTATTATATTCATTTTTGCTATTATTCTTTCATACACTCGTGCGGCATGGCTAAGTCTTGCTGTTGCTTTAATTGTTTTCCTTATCCTTAAGTTAAAAATAGATTACAGGATTATTATTGCAGTCATCGCATTATTGGCTGGGATATTCTTTATATATAAAGATGAGATTTTGTTTAAATTGGAAAAGAACAGACAAGATTCGTCGAAAGACTATGTTGAACATATTCAATCCATGTCAAATATTTCTTCTGATGCGTCTAACCTGGAGCGCATTAACCGTTGGGAATGCGCTTTTAGGATGTTCAGGGAGCGCCCGGTTTTTGGATGGGGGCCGGGAACGTACCAGTTTAAATATGCCCCGTTTCAACGTACTCAGGAAAAAACAACTATAAGCACAAATGCGGGTGATAAAGGAAATGCCCATAGCGAATATATTGGCCCACTGGCAGAAGAGGGGCTTATTGGAATGCTTTGTGTTTTCGCCATTGTTAGTTTTGTTACTTATACAGCGGTGAGAGTTTATAAAAGATCCAAGTCGAAAGACATAAAATTCCTGGCAGTTACTGCAATCATTTCCTTGTTTACCTATTTTGTTCATGGATTTATGAATAACTTTCTCGATACCGATAAAGCTTCCGTGCCTTTCTGGGGATTTGTGGCGTTGATTGTTACACTGGATGTATACTATCGTGATGAGAAACCAGAGCCTGCCTTAAAACAGTAGTAAAAACTGTTCGAATTCCAATTAATTGTCAAAGTTCTATACCGAGGTGCCAAAGCTCTACACCGAGGTGACAAAGTTCTATACTGAGGTGTCAAAGTTCTACACCGAGGTATCAAGGTTCTATACCGAGGTGCCAAAGTTCTACACCAAGGTATCAAGGTTCTATACCGAGGTGTCAAAGTTCTACACCGAGGAATCAAAGTTCTATACCGAGGTGTCAAAGTTCTACAGCAAGCCAATATAATTATAGGGCTGCCCTATAATATCAATAAAATAAGGCGGAAATCAGAGGGAATTCGATTTATCTTCTTTTTCGGCCAATTTGCGAATTAAGGCAAGTTCTTTCCATTTCTTATGTGCTTCTTCAGCAGGAGCACCCCAATAAGTCTTACCTCCTTCAAGCGATTTGTCAACTCCTGATAAAGCAAGAATTACAGCCCCTTTGCCAATCACAACATCTTTGTTAATGGAAACTTTAGCCCAGATAATAACATCATCCTGTATTTCAGATACGCCGCCAATGGCTGTATGGGAGCCAATCAGCACATTTTTGCCAACTACAATATCGTGCCCAATCTGAACATGATTATCAATCTTTGTGCCTTTGCCGATAATAGTATCGCCAGATACGCCTTTATCGATGGATGTTAATGCGCCAATTTCAACATTATCTTCAATAACAACCCTGCCACACGATTCAAGCTTATCATAACCTTCGGGCCTTCTTTTAAAATAATAAGCATCTGCCCCTATTACCGAATTACTGTGTATAATGACATTGTTTCCAATAATGCTACGATCGTAGATACTTACGTTAGCATGAATAATGCAATTCTTGCCTATTTTAACATGATTGCCGACAAATACATTAGGTTGTAATATTGTTCCTTCCCCGATTTGAGCCGTATCGCTAATCATTTTACCGGCTGCTTCAAATGGTTTGAATTTTTTTATCAGGAAAACATAATCGCGAAAAGGGTCGTCTGAAAAAATAAGAGCTTTGTCTTTGGGGCAGGGGACTTTTTTATTAATGATTATTGTAGTTGCCTTTGAGTTTAAAGCTTTATTATAGTATTTCGGATGGTCAACAAAGGTAATATCGCCATGTTCAACCATATGAATTTCGTTAATCCCGCTGATAATATGCTTTTCATCACCTGCATATTCTGCATGAAGCATTTCTGCAATTTCTTTCAGTCTGCAAACAGGTTCAAGTTTCATACGGTTATGGCTTTACTTAACCCTTTCCGAGTATGTATTGGTGCGTGTATCAACCTTTATTTTTTCACCCTCATTAATAAATAAGGGAACATTAACTGTGGCTCCGGTTTCAACTTTTGCCTGTTTTAATGTATTGGTAGCGGTATCGCCCCTTAAACCGGGTTCGGTATAGGTAATCAACAATTCAACAAAAGCGGGCAATTCGCAATAAAGAGGGGTTTCAGTATCGGCATGAAATACAATTTCTGCGCTTTGTCCTTCTTTCAGGAATTGAGGTGCATTGATAATTTCGCCAGGAATATTTACCTGTTCAAATGTTTCGGAATGCATAAAGTTATAGCCGCTTTCATCTTTGTATAAAAACTGATAAGGTCTTCTTTCCACGCGTTGAATATCTATTTTTGCACCCGATTGAAAGGTGTTTGGAATAACTTTCCCTGTTTTAATGTTTTTTAGTTTGGTCCGTATAAAAGCGCCGCCTTTACCGGGTTTCACATGCTGGAACTCGACAATATAATAAAGGTCATTGTTAAAATCGATACATAATCCGTTCCTGATATCTGCTGTTGTAGCCATAATCTATTTAAGTGATTTATAAATTGGACGGCAAAGTTAAACCATTTATAGAAAACAACAAGCCATATTAAAAAAAGAATTTATTGCATTACTATTCCTTTGGAAAAAGTATTCATTTATATAGCGAAGGTGTTCCTTCGCAAAACGAAAGCGCAGCCACAAACTTTCTGTGCGCAGCCACTGACTTGCTTAGCGTAGCCAGAGAATATCTGTGCGCACCCAGTGAACATCTTAGCGTAGCCACAAATTTTCTGTGCGTAGCCACAGACTCGCTTAGCGCAGCCAGAACCTTTCTGTGCATAGCCACAGACTTTCTTAGCGTAGCCAGAAACTTTCTGTGAATAGCCAGAAACTTTCTGTGCGCGCTAAAGTGAAATGAAAGCGCAGCCCTAGATGTATAACCTGTTTAATAAATTGGATAAAAAGCAGCTATTTTGCTTAAAAATTCAACCTGGAGTATCCTTTCATAATACCGCGGCTGGAATTATTGATGAAGGAAACTATTTCATCTCTTTCGGAGGTAGCCGGTAATTCGGCTTCTATTATTTCTAAAGCCTGTGTAACATTATAGCTTTTCTGGTAAATAATTCTGTAAATGTCCTGAATTTCTTTAATTTTCTCCGGAGTGAACCCCCTTCTCCTTAATCCAATAGAATTAATGCCTACAAATGCTATGGGTTCGCGGGCTGCTTTAGTATAAGGGGGTATGTCTTTCCTGACAAGCGACCCTCCCGAAATAATTACGTGTGCGCCAACATTACAAAACTGGTGAACTGCTGATTGCCCGCCTACAATTGCATAATCTTCAATATTGATATGACCTGCCAATAACACAGCATTGGCAATTATGCAATGTTTCCCTACAACACAATCGTGAGCAATATGAGCGCAAGCCATAATCAAAGCATTATCGTTGATTACAGTTTCGAAACTTGCCTTAGTTCCTTTGTTTATTGTGACAAATTCCCGAATAGTAACATTGTCGCCAATTTTTACAAAAGTTTCTTCGCCGTTGTATTTCAAATCCTGGGGAATAGCCGAAATAACAGCGCCGGGAAATATTTTGCAGTTCTTACCTATACGCGCTCCTTCCATTATGGTAACATTAGAACCTATCCAGGTACCTTCGCCTATTTCAACATTTTTATGAATGGTAACAAATGGTTCAATAACAACATTATTAGCAATTTTTGCCTGCGGATGAACGTACGATAATGGCTGGTTCATTGGTTATTTGTTTTTAGTTATTTGTGCAGTTAACTCGGCTTCCATTACAATTTTATTCCCTACAAAAGCAGTTCCTTTCATCTGGCAAATGCCTCTTCTGATAGGAGCAATTAATTTTAAATCGAATATTAGAGTATCGCCGGGAATAACTTTATGTTTGAATTTTGCGTTGTCAATCCTTAAGAAATATGTATTATAGCTTGAAGGATCATCTTTAGAATGTAGGAAAAAGATTCCACCTGTTTGCGCCATGGCTTCTACTTGTAGAACACCGGGCATAACCGGTTCTTGTGGAAAATGACCGGTAAAATGGCTTTCATTCATTGTTACGTTTTTCAAACCCACAATATGGTTTTCGGAAATATCAAGTATTTTGTCAACCAGCAAAAAAGGATAACGATGAGGAATAATATTTTTAATCTGGTTAATATCGTAAACGGGTTTTGCATCAGGATTATACTGAAAAGTCTCTTTCTTATTACGGGTTTGCCTTATAAATTGCCTGATCTTTTTTGCAAATTCCACATTTGAATGATGCCCTGGCCTGGTGGCAATTATGTGAGCATTTAATGGTGTGCCGACAAGAGCTAAGTCGCCAATAACATCAAGCAGTTTATGACGTGCAGGTTCATTTTGAAAACGAAGTTCCAGGTTGTTAAGTATTCCTTCTTTCAATACTGCAACTTTTTCCCTTTTGAATAATGTAGCAAGCCTTGAAAGCTCATCATCGGATATTACCCTGTTTACAAATACAATTGCGCCATTCAGGTCGCCGCCTTTAATAAGGTTATTATTAACAAGGTATTCCAGTTCGTGAAGAAAAACAAATGTTCTGCATGATGATATTTCTTCATAAAATTGGTTGAGATTCATTATAGAAGCATTCTGTGTCCCAAGCACATTCGTTTCAAAATCAATCATGACTGAAACTTTGAATTCATCAGCGGGAATGGCAATAATCTCAACTTTCTTTAGAGGGTCTTTGTAAATAATATTTTCGGTAATTTGAAAATATTTTTTCTCAGTGTTTTGTTCAACAATTCCTGCTTTAAGAAGAGCTTCAACAAATAACCTTGAACTTCCATCAAGGATGGGGGGTTCAGGGCGGTCAATATCAATAAGAATATTATCAATTTCAAGACCGGCAATAGCCGCAAGTGTATGTTCAATGGTCTGTATCCGTACTCCGTTCTGCTCAATACTGGTACCGCGGGAAGTATCAACAACATTAAAAATATCAGCATCTACTATTGGCTTTCCATCCAAATCAGTTCTCCGAAACTTATAACCATGATTCTCAGGTGCCGGTAAAAAAGAAATATTCACGTTTTCGCCTGAATGTAATCCCACACCAGAAATGGTTATAGGTTCTTTTATTGTTCTTTGTTTTTTTATCATAGCGGGGCAAAAGTATATAAATAAAAAAAGACCAACAAATAGAATGATGTTAATTAGTCTATAATTTAAAAAACTTGAAAATCAGGATTTATTACTTAATTTCTTTTCAATCTCTTCCAATCGTTTGATTATAGAGGGAAATTTGCGGAAATAGATGTATGATTTTTTATAATCCATTTGGGTGAACGAAGGTGAACCCTGAATGGTTACTCCTTCATCTAAAATATTGGATGCCACACCCGATTGTGCAGCAATTTTAACATTATCAGCTATTTTCAGATGACCAATTATTCCAACCTGTCCGCCAATAAGGCAGTTTTTGCCAATCTTAGTAGAACCGGCTATGCCTGTTTGTGATATGATAACAGTATTTTCTCCTATTTCAACATTATGTGCAATCTGGATAAGGTTATCCAACTTTGCCCCTTTTCGTATTATAGTAGAACCCAATGTAGCTCTATCGATGGTTGTATTTGCCCCAATTTCAACATTATCTTCAATAATAACATTGCCAATCTGTGGAACTTTCATGTAATTATTATCGCATTGGGGGGCAAAGCCAAAACCATCAGCGCCAATAATTACACCGGAATGGAAAGTACAGTCTTTACCAATAACATTATCTGAATAAATTTTAACACCTGAATATAAAATAGTGTTTTCTCCAACAATCGAATTATCTCCAATAAAAGTCTGCGGATAGATTTTAACATTATCGGCAATTTCTACATGTTCTCCTATAAAAGCAAAATCGCCTATATAAACATTTTTACCTATTGTAGCAGTTTTTGCGATAGAGGATTGTTCGGAAATTCCTATTTTATTTAACTTAATCTGATTATATATTTCAAGCAGTTTTGCAAATGATTGATAAGCATCTTCAACACGAATAAGGGTTGATTCAATATGTTGCTCGGCAATAAAGTCTTTATTAACGATAACGATAGATGCGTTAGTAGAATATATGAAATGAGTATATTTAGGATTAGCAAGAAAGGTCAGGGAACCTATTTTACTCTCTTCAATCTTCGAAAGTTTAGTTACTTCTACTTTAGGATTTCCTTCAATCTCTCCGTTCAGAAGTTCAGCTATCTGTTTTGCGGAAAATTTCATTTAAACATTTGATAAAAACGTTGCAATATACCAATATTAATTATTTTACTACCTAACTTTTTTTTTATCTTTTATTAACACCTGATGTTTGTATTCTTTTGGATAACAAAGAAAAAACTTAGTTACCGTTTGCGATAGAACAGAAATATTCAACTGGTCAGAAGCTTCTGCAATATCAAGAACGCGTTCATCTTTAAATAAGATATTAATTCTGTCACTTAGAGAATTGTAAGCATTGTTTTCAACCTTATCAGTAAATACAAAATAACCAGCTTCCTCAGTATTAATATTATATTTTGTAACAACCAAATGCTTTATTGAATTTATATAATCTTCATCAAACATTACATTCTGCATTTCAATGTGAAACAAGTGCCTGTTTATCATATTCCTGCAGAGTGTCGAAAGAATGGTGTCTTTATCATCACACCAGGCTTTTACGGATGCATATATATCGAAATCATCAAGGCGTGAAAAAGTATCAAGTAAACCTGGATTATTAGTAAAATCTTTTTTATTGAAGCGGTTAATGAGGAATTCTTTCAGGGCCGGAGTGGCAAAAAGCTCATGGTTTTTTTCCGCAAGTGACTTTGCCCTGTGAAGAATCTTTACCAGTAAATATTCAGCAGCAAGAACAGTTTTATGAAGATAAACCTGCCAGTACATGAGCCTTCTTGCCATTATAAATTTTTCAATTGAATAAATCCCTTTTGCTTCTATTACCAGGTTGTCATTTGCCACATTCATCATTTTTATGATGCGTTCCGTACTGATTATACCTTCAGAAACTCCGGTAAAAAAGCTATCGCGTTTAAGGTAATCAAGTCTGTCAACATCCAATTGACTTGAAACAAGCTGGTGAAGGAACTTTTTATGATACTTGTCTTTGAAAATATCTATTGCTAATTGCAGTTTTCCGTCAAATTCAGTATTCAATCTTTCCATAAAAAGATTAGAAAGATATTCATGTGATATATCGTAAACAATGCAATTTTCCAAAGCATGAGAAAAAGGACCATGTCCAATATCATGCAGCAAAATTGCAGCAGTAACTGATTGGGCTTCTTTATCAGTAATTTCAAGTCCTTTTGAACGCAATACTTCAATGGCTTCTCCCATCAGGAACATAGCCCCCATAGCATGGTGGAAGCGGGTATGCAATGCTCCCGGATAAACAAGATGAGTTAGCCCAAGTTGTTTTATCCTTCTTAATCTTTGGAAAAACGGATGTTCAATGATGTCAAAAATAAAATCATCATGAACGGAAATGAAACCATATACTGGATCATTAAATATTTTTCGCTTGTCAAACTGCTTTCTTTCCACTAACTTTGCAATACTTATTGTGAATTATAATTCAATATTAATACTTTTTTGCAATATTAGAGTTAAAATAGCGTTTAAGCTTACAATTTTTAACTTTTGATTTATGGAAAAAATAACTATACTTTGGGCAGATGATGAAATCGAATTGCTCAAACCCCATATACTCTTTTTGCAGGAAAAAGGATATAATATTGTTACAACTAACAGCGGGAACGAGGCGCTTGATATCATTAAAACCCAGCACTTCGATATCGTTTTTCTTGATGAGAACATGCCGGGTCTTTCAGGACTGGAAACACTTACACAATTAAAGAATATTATCCCAAATATTCCGGTAATAATGATAACTAAAAGCGAGGAAGAAACCATTATGGATAATGCCATCGGTTCCAAGATCGCTGATTATTTGATTAAACCTGTAAATCCAAACCAGATTCTGCTGGCAATTAAAAAGAATCTTGACCATAAAAGGCTGATAAGTGAAAAAACCACATCCGATTACCAGCAGGAATTTAGGAATATAGGGATGTCGATGAGTGATAAACTTGGTTTTAAAGAATGGACAGATCTCTATAAGAAAATAACTTTTTGGAATATTGAATTGCAAAAATCCAATGATGCAGGGATGATTGAAGTCTTGAAATCGCAGATTACTGAAGCAAATACTCATTTCGGAAAATATATTGAAAAAAATTACCTGAATTGGGTTAATGGTGTCTCTGATGATTGTCCTGTTTTGTCGCATACGTTGGTAAGGGAAAAGTTATTTGATCAACTTGAAGATCTGCCCGGAACAGTTTTCTTTATCGTTATCGATAATTTGCGCTACGACCAATGGAAAGTGATTCAACCTTTGTTTGAAGAGTATATGAGAATTGTTGAAGATGGAATATATTGCAGCATTCTTCCTACCGCTACGCAATATGCAAGGAACGCCCTTTTTGCAGGCTTAATGCCAACCGATATTGAAAAGATATATCCAAGCTTATGGATGAATGAAGATGAGGAAGGCACTTTAAACCAATTTGAAGAAGAATTATTCGCTGCACAAATGAAACGATTAAAGAAGGATTTCAAATTCTCTTATGCAAAAGTTCTTAATGTTAATTTCGGTAAAAAAATTATTGAGAATTTACCAAATCTTATGTCGAATAGGGTGAACATCATTGTTTACAATTTTGTTGATATGCTTTCTCATGCCCGCACTGACGTGGAAGTCATCAAAGAACTTGCTGATGATGAGGTTGCCTACCGTGCCCTTACTTATTCGTGGCTAGAACATTCACCACTTATGGAT
>JBEKEO010000085.1:0-10949 GCA_050013795.1 Bacteroidales bacterium | reverse complement strand
TACCACATACCTGTAATAAAAAGGAGAATATGTGTACTGACTGCTGGTATTGGGGTCATTTATTATATTCCCATATGCATCATAATAACCTTTTTTGGCTATAATCATATCCTCAATAGTAATTGTTGGAGCAAAAAGAATGTCAAAATAAGCTTCGGTAATATACTTCGATGTTCTTTCTCCCAAGCCTTCCACATTAACAGTTAAATTAACATTTCTGACCCTGGAAATACCAAGAACAATAGTTTTATCATAAAACATTGAACCGCCAGACAAGGTTTCAACGGTTTTTGATGCATCGCCTAACATATATCCACTTAATGGAGTACTGCCACCGGCACTTGAGCTTGCAGCGAAATAAGAGCGAAATGTTTGTAAGCCCCCTCTTAATGCCCATTGGTCATATAAGTTAGCAGGAATGAGCCCGACATATTCCACCCGGCCTGATGTTTTCAAATGAACTGTTTGTTTTTTCTGTTTAATTTTTCCCGAAAAATAGTATTCCCCAATGTAATCCACTGAGGTCTTAGGCGTAGATTTAAAAAAAGAACTTCCACCCAAATAAGTGTTCATTGCATAATCATCATCTATTGTAGGTTCATCTATCCTGTCTAAAATTCCACAGTCATAAGTCAATTTAACACTAAATAAATTTTTGAATCTGTAATACACACTTCCTCCAAAGCCAAAATTAAAATTAGGTGAATATAGATCCCCCTTTAAAAAATCAGCTGAAACAACAAAGTTTTCCATATTTTCCGGCTCATTTTGCATGATATTGTACGTGTACTTTGAAAAATCATTGTGTTTTTGTGAATAAATTGGCGTAACAATTATTAAACCTATTGCTATTAAAATGAATCTGTTCATAATAAATAAATTTAAGAAAAACTTACAACATTGTATTTTGATACAAATATATTATTTTTTTAAAATATAAACTTTGTTTTTTAAATTAATATTTGTTCATTTTCCGGGTTTAGGCAGCATCATCCTGATGTGAAAATTTATAAAACGAGTAAAATCACCTTTTTTACTTTAATTGTCATTAAAAATTTCCTCTTCACACACAATAATTTCATTTTTTACACGTTCATTTGTCAATACGGCTTTAGCCGTATCAAACTCATAAATGAAACAAAATATTGAATTTTAAATAAATGTAAAACAAAACCACTATTGCCTATGTAACACATATACCCCCCTTTTAGTTTTAAATTGGGCATGAAATTGTTGTTTTATGCATGTATTTGAATATGATAAAGGCTTCGTCAATCACTTGCACCGCCTGATAGGGCAGCTGCAAGGCGTTGAAAAAATGATAGGCAAACATCGTTGTCCCGACAATGTAAAAATTCAATTTTCTGCTGCCGAAAAGTCCCGTTATAGTCTATTTCATAAAAGATTTTTTGAAGCCCTTCAAAAAAATGATACTTCGCATTTCTCTTAACTTATCGATAAATATTCCGACAAGCCATATATACTTAAAACCCTTGAAATCATTAGAAAAAAGTTTCCTTCTTTCACACTTTTCCAATTGATTTTCTATTTCAATTTGCTGTGCGAATTTCAGGTCGAAGATTTACATATAATTATTGCACGTTAATAACCACTTCGCTGTAACCACCACAAGTGGTCCATCTGAAAACAAAAGTGCCCGGCGATAAACCTGTAATGGTGGTGGTTGCACTTGCTGGTGTGGTAATTACAGAACCTCCAGGGCCTCTGATAAATGACCATGTACCTGTGCCTGAGGCAGCCATGGTGGCTGTGGTAATGACCGAACTGCAAATATATTGATTTGGGCATGCTGTAGCTACGGTGGGGGCATTTAAAGTTAAGTAGAATAATTGATCCTCGCATGCGCCAACACATGGATTGCAATTACTGTTATATGCCCTTCTGTAAATAACAAAATCTGTAAGATCACCTGTAGAAAAATCAGATAGCGGATTATAATTTGTTAAACTATTTCCCACGCCTGAAACACCTCCGACTGCAGTAACCAGATTGGCGCTTAAAGGAGCACCACTGATAGCAGCAATTACAGAAGCTACCCAATTACCATAAGTACCTCCGGCACCCGGAGATCCCGCTGTAAGCTGACCACAATACCAACACACCTGTAATGTGCCCGAACCAGCGGTAGGGCTGGTTGAGTTTGAACAGGAAATTGTACTTCCGGAACAAATTGACTGCATGCTGCCATTGGCATACTGAAATGTACCGGGCGTTGCTAAGGCATTTATTGTTAATGTAACAGGTGAAGTAGTTACATTTCCGCATGCATTTGAAATATAACAGGTGTATGATAAAGGAGGGGATGTGGTTACACCACTCACTGTCATAGCAGATGTTGTAGAATTAGTATATACAGCCCCTGCAGGTGTACCGTTGGTTACATTACTCCCGTTATACTTCCATTGATACGATAGTGTTGCTGTCCCGGATGCTACCACATTGAAAGTTGCACTAGATGATACACACATAGTTTGATTTGTGGGTTGAGCAGTTATACTGGGGGCAATACAACAGCTTGGTGTAAAAGCGCCAGATGTACCACAGGTTGAACTTGTGGAATTACAACTGGTAGTGGCATAAACGCTTAAATAATATGTGGTGCCGCATGTAAGAGCAGATGTAGTGGCAGAAGTTCCGATAGTAGTGCCATAGTCTATTGCCGTAGCAGCAGTATATGTAATACTTACATAACCATTTCCTGTGGAATTATAACCTTGTGTGTGTGTAACGCTTGTTGCCCCGGTTGTATAACTACTGCCACCGCCTCCACCAGTCCACGAACCACCGCCGCCGCCATACCAACCACCACCGCCGCCTCCTCCAGAATTGCTGCATGCTCCACCAATTCCACCTACTCCTGAAGTACCAGCGCTACCATTACAAGAAGAATACGTGCCTCCAAAACCACCGACTGATGGTGTGCCACCACCACCAGCCATACCGCCACTAACTCCTAGGACATTATCCGAATAACCTGCTTCACCAGTTGTTTCTCCACCAGCTCCTCCTTTTTCATAATTAGCAATAGCATAATTATAACCTCCTCCTCCTCCTCCTCCTGCAACGACGATTCTGTTTGCCAATGCATAAGGGGTTACACGAATATCAGAAGCGCCACCTCCTCCTCCTCCGCTATAACTACCACTGTAGAGAGCACCGGCAGCACCTCCATTGTAACCTCCAGTACCCGCTACAGTGGATGCACCATTTCCGCCTGCACCTCCCACATAAATATCTAAAACAGTACCGGGAGTAACAGTATATGTTGCTTGAACCCTTCCTCCATAACCTCCTCTACTCATAACGGGATAACCTCCTCCTCCTTGTGCACCAGCTGCATCCACAGTAATACTGGTAACTCCAGCAGGAACTGTCCATGTTTGCAAACCACCAGTGTAACTAAATGATGCTGATCCTGGGCCTCCTCCACTTGAGCAGGTACCGGCAGGATTTGTTCCAATAAACCAACTGTAAGTAACTGTAGGCGAACCGGCAGGTGTACCAGCAACCCATGAAAGATTGGCAGTTGTTGGACCTGTTGCTGTTCCTGTTATAGCTGTTGGTTGGCCCGGAGTAGTGCAGGCAGGGAGAGGAGTAAATATATATGTCATGTTACTTATTGTATTTGCATAAGTGCAATTAGCACTCCATCCTGGAACAGCCATTCCTGTGCTACCATCCCCTAAATTAATACCTAAAGTTCTACAATGAGAAGTAAATGCGGTAAGAGTACTGACTGCAAGTTCAATTATATTAGAAGTTTCATATAATTGTATTTCCCCGGAAATATAATTTGTTTGTCCATATTCAATTACCTGCTGAAAGTGAATAACAAATACTCTATTAGGTGCAGAACCAGTAGTGGCATAATAAATACTATATGCTGTTCCCGCAGTACCGCTGGTAGAATTAAGATCGGTCTGACAAAATGCTATATCATTAACAAGACTCGAGGTAGGTATAGCATAATTCGTAAAAGTTTCAGTGGTTGAAGAAAATGAAATGTAGCCATTGGTACATACATAAACCGAAGAGTAGCCAGTTCCGTAAAAACTAAAAGTAAAAGGTATTGCAATAGCACCTGAAATAACATCATCACCTGTAACAGCATCAGTTCCTGTAGCTATTAACATGGTGGCGCTACTTAGGGTAGAATAGGTATATTGGCTAAAACTTTTATTAATATTTACAAATAGAAACGCAAGGCTTAATAAAGCAAGAATTGTTGCTTTACTTGCATTCAATTTCCTTTTTATTCTATGTAAAAAAGTTTTCATTAATTTACTATTGTTATTCCATTTCTATTTCAATCGTTTTACTTTCCGATACCTTATTATTATTTATTATTGTTTACAAATTTTCTTTGTTAAAATATTAATATTATTCTTGTCGATAATTTTCAGAAAATACACTCCTGTATTATATTGGTCGAGATAAAGTGTAATACAAGATGTGCCTTTTAATGTTTTATATTTGTTTATTGTTATTAGTTGTCCAATATCATCCCAAAGCGAAATATTGAGTTCGTTTTCTTCGGTGGCTTTATAAATAATGTATAATTCATTGTTGGTAGGATTTGGGAATACATTTACAATTTCGAAAGGCAATTGCCCCGGGTTATTACAACCAGCCTCTTCGGTTGCTTCGGTTTGAGTAAAGCCATTATAATCCGTTTGTGTAAGCCTGTAATAGCAAGTGCCACCAGGGAAACTATTATCGGTATATGAATATGAATTAACAACATTACTGTTTCCTGCCCCAGGAACAGTGGCTATAACATCATAAGTTATACCGTCGCAGCTTCGTTCGATAGTGAAAAAGTTGTTATTGGTTTCTGAAGCGGTAACCCACGAAGCTATAATTTTATTGTTTACGCATGTTAAATCGAAACTGAGAAGTTCTACAGGCAGGCTGTTTTCACCATATGCAATGGCAAATTGTGAAAAAGAATTTAGTCCGTTTCGTGTACACTTAGCAAGGTTTCCTGCTGTACTGCTGGAAGTATAAACTCCCTGTTTGTACCATGTGTTTAACGAGGTGCACCAGCCGTCACGTTTGAGGGCAGTAGCATTGGTTGAAATTGGTGTACTGAAATTGATACCATTAAGGGTTATATTATATCCAACAATGCCTATATTTTGAGGGATTACTGTCCACAAGCCGTAATATGTGTTTCCTGAACCCGCTCCGGTACCGCCATTATTCAGCAAGTTAGTCCAAGAACCCGGACTTTCAGCAACAGGCAATAAGTTGGTATTTGCTGCTCCGTTATTACCTGCCGTTATGTTCGGGTTGTCAAAGAAAACAGTAAGATTAAAAGTTGCAGGGTTCGAGTTAGAAGTGAAATTCAGGTTCATTAATTGGTACCCATTTGCATTGCCAACAGGGAAATCGTATGAGCCGGATGAGCCTATTGCTCTTTTCACCCTTCCTATAACATAATTTGAAGCGGAATGACCGGAAATAGAACCGGGGTCTGTGTTTTTAATTACTAAAGCACGGTCGCCTTCGGTTGTTACTTTTCCGCTAATAAAACTAAATGCACCGAGAGTGGCATAAATATTCAAATCATGTCCGGTTCCGCAATCTTTTATTGTCAATCCGCTAGAATTGTTTAAAACTACGTTATATAAATCACAATCGGTACCAGAATTATTATAATAATTCTGGGCTGAAGAACCTATAAAATTGATGATTCCCGCGTTGTTGGTGATCGTTGCCCCGTTATTGATAAAATCTCCGCAAACGTCAAGTATTCCACCTGAGCTAAAAGTTAATTGAGCCGTAGAAGCTAAAGTAATACTGTTGCACGCTGCATCATTACCAGAAGTATTTTTGGGTGAACTAAAATCTATATTAGGGTAGTGAGTACCAACTACAGGGACAGTAACAGGAGTAGTGCATGTAGGAATACCACAGCCGGCGCCCCAGTTTGTATTATCGTACCAGTCGGTGCTGGTAGCTCCTGTCCAGGTATAACTTGCCGGAGGAGCAGTGTAGGTGACAGCTACGCTGGCGCATGAAGGGCTGAAAGCGCATCCGCCCACCTGCACGGAAACATAAAGTGTGGCAGGTCCTGTGGCATAGTAGGTATAAAAATTACTCGGGCCCGATTGAAGCAAAGTGCCTCCGCAGGAACCGCTGTACCAGTTATAAGTGGTAGCGCCTACAACAGTAGGGACACTTAAAATGACATATTCCGGCTGGCATATACCAACAGCAGCAGGAGAAGTTGGGGCAGCCTGATTGGTGCCTGTGACAGCAACTGTTTGTACCGGGCTTAAACAGCCATTGCCATCTGTGCCCTGTACATAATAATCGGTTGGTCCACCGCTAATGATGGGCGAAACAGTGTAAGAAGAGCCGCTACCCAGTAACCCGCTTGGCGCAGAAGTGCTGTACCAGTTGAAACCGCAACCCACCGGAGCTGTTGCAGATAAAACAACGCTTCCACCGGCACAGCCGGTGTAAGGCGAAGGTGAAACAGTTGGCATTGCAGGGATTGGATAAACAGTAATAGTTTTTGTAATGGGAGGCAGGGCACCGCAACATTGCGATGTAACAGTAAGAGTAATTGTAAATGTTTGGCTGGAGCCTGTGTTATTTGTAAAAATAATATTGGTCGAACCTGCTGTAGGTGTTGCAATGCTGGCAGAACCGCCAGTAGTTGAATATGTCCACAAAAATGAATAACCGGGTTGCCCTATAAGACTGCTCGAAAAACTGGCAGTGGTACCCGGGCATACAGCAGAAGCAGAACTAGTAACTGAACCGGCAGATGGTGCTGTGGTAATGATATTGTTAAAACCTGTGTAAGTATTACTTCCACCGCCACCAACATTTGTACATTGAACATCGTCAAATATACATTTGCTTCCATTGTAAAAATTAGAGACATCACAATAGAAACCTAAATCAATTGTATGCGCGCCAATAGGAACAGCAAAATTAAATGCAGTCCATGCATTAACACATCCGGATGAAAGGTTGACCCATGCACCACCATCAATTCGATAACATGCAAAATCGTATGATGCTTCGGATCCAACAGCATAATAACCGGAAAAAGTCCCGGCAGCACCTAAGGTTAGTGAAATTTCGCCATACCATGTTACACTGGTCGTTGCACAATTCTGTATATATAATACATTTGACCCCGATCTCGGGCCTAATGCTATGCATGTCAGTGCTGCACAATCAGCCGGAATTGCACCTCTGCCTGCAGTACCGGAAAAAGTCCATCCCTTATTTGTTTCAAAATCATCTGTCCATGTTCCGGAAGATGTAGTCATAACAACGTTTTTTCTTCCGGTTGTAGGATAAGCAACAGTTTTAGGAGTACCTGAACCTGTAAGCGGAGCATCGGAACCGGTCCAATCAGGCGTACCACCTGCAGTCATATTCATATTTATGTTTGTGCAACTGGTGTTATAATTTATACCATCACCAGCATAAATTATAGGTTGAGATGAAAGATTTAATGAAGTATTTGTTGTAAGGGCAGAACCACTGGCTAATTTTACTGCAACAGCTTCGCCAGCGCTACCGGAACCACCGGTACCTCCATCGCCCCCCTGACCGCCATTTCCGCCATTTCCGCCATTTCCTATTTCTGAACTATAATTATACGGGCTTCCCAAGCCAGCAGCACCACCTGCTCCTCCATTAGCGCCAGATCCGCCTGTGCCACCTGGGCCAGCCGAACCGGGTGTATTATAACAATCAATGATATTTCCATTTGCCCCATTATTGTTTAAGAATATACTATAGGATGAGCCGCCGCCCCAGCCGCCAAAATGACCATCACCGCCTTCACCGCCGCCGCCGCCGCCCCCACCGCCTGATCCGGCACCGTCAATACACAAAAAACCGCCCTGACCAGCTCCGCCGCCACCACCTCTTCCGCCCTGGCCACCTGAACCAGAACCGCCCTGACCACCCTGACCTCCTGGAGCCCAATATCCGCCAATGATACTACCTGCTGCACCTATTGCCCCAGTAGTTCCAGTTGTTCCTTTTAAACCATCACCGCCGGTAAATCCATTTTGATTTGAGTTATAGCCACATCCAGCCTGGAAACCGCAACTTCCACCACTTGAATTAATGCCATAAACACCAAAAACGCCGCCACCGTTTCCTCCATATCCTCCATTCCGGCTTTCAGACCCACCGCTACCTCCGCCACCGCCTCCGCCACCACTTTTTGAAACGGTTGAACTTGCCCCGTCGGAGCCATTAGCGCCTACATTGCAACAACCACATCCATCGGGATCAGATGCCCCTGTACCACCAGAGCCACCTCCTCCGGTACCGCCGGAACCACAAGAGCCCCCAACAGTGCCACAACCGTTTGAAGAACCAAAATTACCCGAACCGGGATTGCCAAAACTACCCATAGCAGTCCCTGCGCCACCACCACCGCCACCACCGGAACCAGCACTTTGTTCCTGGTCATTATTACCTGCAGAACCATTTCCCCCATACTGTCCTGCTATGCCTATACTGGGATTTGCCGTTCCGTTATAACCGGAAGAAGCATTACCCGGCAACAACTGGCATCTTACAATATTATAATTTGAACAACTGTTAAGATAAATGCTATACGTTGAAACCCCTTTGATATTTATTGCATCTGCAGCAGGCGCGGCAGCAGTTGTAATGGTCAAATCCTGTAAGCGGAAGTTTGTAAGGCTTATTGCTTCAATAGCCACTAACCTGGCAGCATCAGGATAACCTTCCACATTCGAACTGTTTCGGGTAATAGTGGTGGCACCTGCAAGGCTGGTTTTTGTAGTAAAAGAACCGGCAGCAGTGCCATCGTAGTTATAGCCGCCTTCTATCGACATATCACTATATAATGACAATTTATTTGATAAAGTATAAGTACCTATTGATAATTTAATTGTACTCCCGTTACATTGCGCTAACGAAACTGCATTTGCAAGGTTAGTCGGGTCAGTTGGTGTAAGGCCGGAACCACTGCCCGATGGAGTTACATAATATATGTTGCATGTTGCTAATGGAGGGGATGAAGCAAGTGAAATGGTTGAAGAAACAGGAGCGCTCACACAACCGGCAGAAGAAGTAGCAACGACGGTATAGGTGCCGGCACCTTCAGCCGGGGTGGTGCTACCAACACCTACCCAACCTCCTGTCCATGCATAGGTACAGGTTCCGCAGGGAGATCCATTTTCTGTAGCAGAAGCAGTAAGCGATGTAGTTCCACTGCACAATATCGGATTCATTGGCGAAATGGAAGCTATTGGTGTATTTTGAACATTAACAGCTGCTGTTGCTGTTTCAACGCAACCACCCCAGCTAACATTCACGGTATACGTAGTGCTTGAAACTACTGTAGCGATTGGGTTATAAATAGCTGAATTGCTAAGACTTGAGGTTGGTGTCCATGAATAGGTTGCCGCGCCGGGTGGTGGGGAAAATCCGGCATTAGCAGTAAGCGTGGAGGAGCCTCCGCCACATACGCTGGGTGGAGATGCAGAAGCACTTACAGGCGCCAGGTAGTTGAAAGTTATAGTGCTGCCGGCAAGCATGGCATTTCCGCATTTATCCAATAATGTATTTCCATCAGTCCCGGTCTGGGTTTTAATAGTATAAGTACCCGAAGTAGCTGAGCCGCCCAATGTTAAGATTATCTGGTTAGTAATGTTGCTCGAAGTGCAGCCTACGCCAGATTCTCCTGTAATGCTCATTGCTGCGGGTCCTGCAGAAATAGTAAAATCGCTGCCATTGGCAGCAATAGAATTAGGAATATTGCTTGGATGGCTTATTACAGTGCCACATGTTACCTGTTCGGAAAGGTTAAGCGTAACTGTATTATTGCAATTATAAACCGCTGAAAGAATAGTTGGAGGTGTAACATCTGTAATAACGGCTGTACCTGTAAAATTAATAGTATAGCCATTCATGTCACATGTGTAATTGTCAATAATCAATGCATAAGTATTTCCTGCGGCAACACTGGTAATTCCGTTTTCCCAGGGAGATCCGGCAGCATTGATGCTTATTGTCGTTGCTTCCGGAGAGGTAGTAAATATTCCGCTTGCGGAACCGGGAGCATATAAACCTGTCATACCATATGTCCCGGAAAAGTTGCAACGGCATGGTGTAGCGCTTGGAATACCGGCACACCCCATAGTGGTTATATCATAAAGGGCATAATCATAATCATGTGATGTTATAATGTCGAAACCGAAAGAACCTGTTCCGCCGGGTTGCACGGTAAACACATACCACACGCTATTTCTTTCCTGCACTAATAAACAGGTATTGTAAACTTCTTCAATGGTTCCATAACCCGTATAGGAAGTGTTTTGTGTGTAACTCGACTGGCAGACAACAATGGCATCAGGGCAATCCTGCTCGGGGCCGGTAACCGTTAAAGGATGATTAGGATCAACAGGATTGATTACTTTTAAATTATCGGGTACCGTTTGTTGTGTTCCGGGCCAGTTCTTCCATCTTTTCGACGGCTGACCTGCCTGGTTCAGATGCAAATTGTTTGTGTCATTATTAAGGCTAAGAATGCTGTCTTCGACATGTATTTTTTTCAGCACTTCAGGGCTTAACGGTTTATTTTCAACCTGAGCAGAAACATAAAAACCACAAAACAATATGAAACAAATGCACAGAACGCTTGCAATTGTTGGTAAAAACAAACCCAATTCAGAACATACTATATTATTATTCTTTTTCATTCAGCTGTTGTTTCATTACCGACCTTAAGGTTTTTTATTTCAATTTTTTCTACTAGTAAATAATATATCCTTATTATCCAACAAATATAATGTATTAAAATGACGATGTCAATACGTAAGAACACCTAATTACTGTGAAAATTTTAAGTATTTGTGATTTTCCCGAACATCATTCCAAAACAATATCATTTCTCATAGAAACATCTGTTTTGT
>JBEKEO010000084.1:0-11351 GCA_050013795.1 Bacteroidales bacterium | reverse complement strand
GCCCCGCAGAGTGCAGTAATAGAAATCACAAACATCCAAGGTCAGTTAATAAAAACTTTTGCAACAACTGGCAATAAAACAAATGTAGATGTTTCAGCATTGCCTAGTGGGGTGTATGTGGTGGAAGTGAAAACGGGAAAAGGGGTTGAGGTATGTAAGTTTATTAAGGAATAATAACCTTAAAACAATTTCTCAATAATCTCATCATCCACCAAATTCGGCAGGGTAACCTTTAGTGAAGGGTTCTTTTCCAGTGCGCGTTTAATGGCAAACATGGCGCCTTCGTTCCTTGCCCATGAGCGGCGAGCAATACCGTTGTTCACATCCCAGTAAAGCATCATTTTCAGCCTGCGGTCGGCATCGGCTGTGCCGTCGAGCACCATGCCAAAACCCCCGTTTATCACCTCGCCCCAGCCAACACCTCCGCCATTATGTATGGAAACCCATGTAGCGCCACGGAAAGCATCGCCTATTACATTCTGTATAGCCATGTCGGCAGTAAATTTGGAGCCATCATAAATATTGGAAGTTTCTCGGTAAGGAGAATCCGTTCCCGAAACATCATGATGGTCGCGGCCAAGCACCACAGGAGCAGAGATATTTCCATCCTTTATGGCTTTATTGAATGCTTCTGCAATTTTTATTCTTCCTTCCTCGTCGGCATACAATATGCGCGCCTGCGAACCCACCACCAGCTTGTTTTTCTTGGCGCCTTTTATCCATTGTATATTATCTTTCATCTGCTGCTGAATCTCAACCGGTGAGGTCTTGGCAATTTCTTCCAGCACATCCATGGCAATTTTATCCGTGGTATCAAGGTCTTCCGGCTTCGACGAAGTGCACACCCAGCGGAAAGGGCCGAAGCCATAATCGAAGCACATAGGACCCATTATGTCCTGAACATATGACGGATAAATAAAATCGCCGTTGGGCTTCATAATATCAGCGCCTGCGCGGCTTGCCTCAAGCAGGAAAGCATTGCCGTAATCGAAGAAATACATTCCTTTTTTTGCCAGCGTATTGATAGCTGCAACCTGTCGCCTTAGCGATTCCTTCACCTTTTCTTTAAAGAGTTCAGGTTTTGTAGCCATCATTTCCTTGGCTTCTTCAAAAGATAAACCTGCAGGATAATACCCGCCCGCCCATGGATTGTGAAGAGAGGTTTGGTCGGAACCAAGTTCCACAGTAATATTTTCTTTCACAAATTTTTCCCAAAGGTCAACTATGTTGCCTTGGTAAGCCAGCGAAACAACCTCTTTATTTGCTTTAGCCTTTGCTATGCGTTTTAAAAGCTCATCCAGGTCGGTGAATACTTCATCCACCCATCCCTGTGAATGCCTTGTCTGTACCGCTTTAGGATTAACTTCAGCGATCACTCCAATCGCACCTGCAATTACAGCTGCTTTAGGCTGAGCGCCAGACATGCCGCCAAGACCTGATGTAACAAATAGTTTTCCTGCAAGGCCTTCATTATTTTTTGCAATCTTTCTTCCAGCATTTAACACAGTAATAGTTGTCCCATGCACTATTCCCTGCGGACCAATATACATGAAAGAACCTGCAGTCATTTGTCCGTACTGCGAAACACCAAGCGCATTGAAGCGCTCCCAATCATCCGGTTTGGAATAATTCGGGATAACCATACCATTGGTTACAACAACTCGGGGAGCATCTTTATGCGAAGGGAACAATCCCATCGGATGACCTGAATACATCACCAGCGTTTGCTCATCTGTCATTTCGGCAAGATATTTTATGGTGAGCAGGTATTGTGCCCAGTTCATGAAAGCTGCGCCATTACCGCCATAGGTAATAAGTTCATGCGGATGCTGAGCAACAGCATAATCAAGATTGTTTGATAGCATTACCATTATAGCTGCAGCCTGTCTGCATTTGTGAGGGAATTCATCAATGCTTCTTGCAGAAATCTTATAATCGGGACGAAAACGGTACATGTAAATACGTCCGTAATCCTTCAGTTCCTTTGCAAATTCAGGGGCAAGAATAGCATGGTGCTTCTTGTCGAAATAGCGAAGGGCATTGCGCAAAGCAAGCTTCTTCTCTTCTTTTGACAATATATCTTTACGCTTAGGAGCATGATTCAGGTTAGCATCATAAGGCTTAGGCTCAGGTAATGATTCAGGTATTCCCTGCAGTATTGCTTTTTGAAAATCGGTAAGACTCATAACATTGAAATTAGTTTTCTGATTGCGAAAATACATTATAGCTGCAAATAATTCAAATATTTTAATACCCGTTTCCTTTCTTTGCCTTGAATGACAAATCAAAGGATTCTCTTTATCTTTGCATAGAATTTTTTCGATGGAAGCACCTGTAATCAAACACGATCCCTATTCGGCGCTGAGGATAAAAGAATTCCGCTTTTTTGTCTTTGCAAGATTCATTACTACTGTTGCTTTCCAGATGCAGGCAGTAATAGTTGGCTGGCAGATATATCAAATGACGAAGGATGCTTTTTCGCTTGGACTGATAGGACTTGCCGAAGCCATTCCTTTTTTAAGTGTGGCTTTGTTTGCCGGGCATATTGCTGATATTTTCAACAGGAAGAAATTAATTATCATTAGTCTGATCGTTTTCTTTGTATGCTCGCTTACGCTGCTTTCATTTACATTAAATCTTTCGAGCGCATTACTACTGTTTGGTACAGCACCTATTTATATAATCATAGCCATAACAGGCTTAGCCAGGGCAGTGATATATCCTTCGCAAATTGCATTGATATCGCAAATAGTTCCCCGTGAATTATATCCGAATTCTTCCACTTGGAACAGCACAGCATGGCATATTGCAGCTGTAACAGGACCTGCTTTAGGTGGGCTTATTTATGGTTTCTCAGGCATCACTTCTGCATACATGACGGTTGCAATTTTAATTATTGTTGGTCTGATTCTTTTTATGGGAATAAAAAGCAAACCTGTTCCAGTGAAAGAGAAAAAGGAAACACTGATGCAAAGTTTGTCAACAGGAATCAAATTTGTATTCAATAATCAGGTGGTGCTTGGATCATTATCACTTGATATGTTTGCGGTTTTATTTGGAGGAGCTGTAGCTATGTTGCCTGTATTTGCAGCGGAAGTATTAAATGTTGGGCCCCAGGGTTTGGGCTTTTTAAGAGCCATGCCTGCAGCGGGAGCGGTCATCATGTCAATGATACTGGCTTATTATCCACCTGTTAAAACGGCTGGAACAAAACTGTTGAGTTGTGTTGCAGGCTTTGGTGTTTGCATTATTTTATTTGCTATTTCAAAGAATTTCTACCTTTCATTACTTCTGCTTGCCATGAGCGGAATGTTCGATAATGTAAGTTATGTATTACGGCAGATGATCATTCAGCTTTATACTCCTGATAATATGCGAGGAAGAGTTGCAGCTGTGAATAGTATATTTGTTGGCTCTTCTAATGAAATTGGCTCGTTTGAATCTGGGCTTGCCGCAAGGATAATGGGATTGATTCCCTCAGTAATCTTCGGCGGCAGCATGACACTTTTGATAGTAGGTTTCACTTCTAAAGTTGCTCCTGTGCTGAGGAAAATGGATTTAAGGAAAAAGATCAAAGAGGAATAACTTCATTTAAACTTATTCAACAAATTTATATGATATTTATTGGATTACCTTCGGTGATCCATCTTAGGGCAGATACAAAACAAAACCTGCTACGCAGTCTTATTATTTTATTCATTACGCAAATGAAAATACATTTTCATTTGCAGAATGAATAAAACAGGAAAGCCATCTTGCCATGGCTTTGTTTTGTGGGAGTTACTGGATTCGAACCAGTGACCCTCTGCTTGTAAGGCAGATGCTCTGAACCAGCTGAGCTAAACTCCCTAACTATTGTGAACTATTTCCCTAAATGGGAGTGCAAATATAAAAGTAATTTTATAAAGTCCAAGAAGATTTTTGAAAAATAGAGGAATTATAGCACTTCAGCCACTACAAAGGTGCTTCCGCCAATATATATCAGGTCTTCTACATCGGCATTATCCTTTGCTGCTTTATAAGCTGCCTCAACAGTAGGAAATACATTCCCCTTGATTCCAGCTTTTAATGCTTTCTCTGCCAATACAGTTTCGTCAAGAGCTCTTGGAATATGGGCTTTGCAGAAATAGTAATCAGCATCATTTGGTAATAAATGAATAATAGAATCTATATCCTTGTCATTTACAAACCCCAGTACCATATGCAGTTTGTTATGAGGAGTAAAATTAATTTGCTTCAATGTTTCCTTTAATCCGCCCTCATTGTGTCCAATATCGGAAACAACAAGCGGTTTTTCGTCCATTTTCTGCCAGCGTCCCATAATGCCTGTATTCTCAATAACCTTGGTGATCCCTTTTTCAACCTTTTCAGCTTTTAATGTAAATCCATTGGTATTCAGAATATCTACTGACATCAGTACCGTTATAAGGTTTTTTACCTGGTAATAGCCTATTAATGATGAACGCAACACCGAATCATGCTCAAATACATGGTTTAAAGGAATTCCATTTTTAAACTGTAATTGAACCATTAATTCAGGAGAATTATTATAAACAAGCTCGGCATGCAATACATGAAAATGCTTATCGGCAAAATATAAAGGAGCTTTTATTTCTTTTGACTTATTGACGAAAACTTTTTTTAATTCTTCCTGTGTTTCTCCAATGACAACCGGAACTCCTTTTTTGATGATGCCAGCCTTTTCACCGGCAATCTTTTCGAGCGAATCCCCTAACAGGTTTGAATGATCCCAGCTAATGTTAGTGATGATAGATAATTCTGGAGTGATAATGTTTGTTGAATCAAGTCTGCCTCCAAGTCCGGTTTCTATAACAGCTACATCAACTTTTTCTTCTGCAAAATAACTGAATGCAAGCCCTACAGTCCATTCAAAGAATGAAGGTTTAATAGAATTGAAGGATGATTTATGTTTTTCAACAAAAGCAGTGACCTTTTCAGTAGGTATCTCCTTGCCGTTAATTTTAATGCGTTCGCGGAAATCTTTCAGGTGGGGTGAAGTATACAACCCCACTTTATATCCATTTTCCTGTAAAATAGAAGCAATGAAGTGAGAAACGGAACCTTTTCCATTTGTGCCGGCAATGTGAATGCTCTTGAATTTATTTTGGGGATTACCAAGTAAATTGCAAATCTTAATTGTATTATTCAGGTTAGCTTTATATGCTGCTGCACCAATGCGGTGAAACATTGGTAATTGCGAGTAGAGATATTGCAGTGTTTCCTCGTAATTCATCTTAATTCAGCTTCAGGTAAATGTATGTGATGGTTCCCGTCTGTTCTATTGCCGCATTTGATTTAGCAGTGAACTTGGATTTAAGAGCTGCTTTTTCAGCCTGCTTCCACATGTCCTGATTTGATATAGTTGTACCTCTTGCACCTGCCACCGCTTTGGTTACTGTCCCATTTTGATCAACGGTAATAGTTACCACTATTTTTCCTTGCTCATCTGAGTTGTAAGCAGGTTTTGCAAGCGCTTTCACTTTTCTTCCCGAAAGATTATATGATGTGCCGGGTCCTTCACCATTACCTATTCCTGTCCCATTACCACTACCTGTTCCACCACCGCTGCCACCATTTCCGGTGTAATTGCTTGAATTTACATCTCCGTTTTCTTTTCCCTGATTTCCTTGTCCGCCTGCAATCCCCTGATTATTACTATTGTGTTTGTGATATAATTTGCTGTTATCAACAACCGGATCATTTATTTTAATTGCATTTTTATTATCAGTTTTATTGTCGGAAGATTTAATATCGGTAATTTCTCCCTGATCATGTGTGAGGTAATTTTCATTCTTTGATGCTGAAATATCCTTTAAGTCAACAGGAATAAGCTGTTCTGATTTATTATCTCCTAACCCATGTTCGGAATTTCCAAAGTTAACTTCTAGTCCCGAGCCGCCGCCAAGATCAGGATAGGGTGGGATAGGAGTGTGAAGGATGAAGAACAATAAGAAAAGAATCAACAGTACGTGATAGCCAACGGTTAATCCGATGGCAAGCCCCCTGTTCGATTCGGCAACTTTTTCTTCCATTAATGCGAATTAATAGTTTGTGTTCCCAGCACCATCTTTATCTTTAGGTTACTCCCGATTTGCAATACATCTACTAAATCCTGAACCGTAAGCTTGTTATCAAAACGCAAGATAATAAGCGGTTCGCTGAGGTTCTGAGTAGCTTTCTTCAACTCGCTTTCCAGTTGATCAATCTTTACTGCCGTATTATTAATGTAGTATGTTTTATCTGCAGTGACTGATAATGATATTTGTGGCTTTGTTACAGCCTGCGATGCGTTGCTCTTTGGCAACAGCAGTTTTATGACTGAAGGGTTGGCAAGCGTAGAAATTATCAGAAAGAACAACAACAGGAAGAACATGATGTCGTTCAGCGAACCAGTGTAGACTTCAGCCGTATATCGCGGTGTTCTCCTAAGGTTCATATTATGCTTCTTTTTGTAAGAGGTCCATAAATTCAAGTGAGCTATCTTCTAGCCTGAAGATTACCTTATCAAGCAATATGTTCAGGTAGTGATAGCCTGCATAAGCAAGCACACCAACTATTAAACCAGCGGCACTGGTGATCATCTTTACATACAAACCACTCGCAACAACACCTATGGCAATGTTCTCTGATAGCGAAATGTCATAGAATATCTTTATTACACCCATGATAGTACCAATGAACCCAAGCATCGGTGCAATCCCTGCCACGATACCAAGTATTTTTAAATTCTTTTCAAGCTTAGAAACTTCAAAGCGACCAACATTCTCTATTGTTTTTTCAATTTCGTTTATCGGTTTGCCAATTCTTTCAAGTCCTTTCTCAACCATGCGGGAAACAGGGGTGTTGGTTGAACGGCAGAGAGCCTTAGCTGTGTCGAGCTTGGCGTCGTATATGAATTCTTTTATCGAATTAAAGAACATTGTATCAGGCTTGCTGGCTTTTCTGATGGCGATAAGCCTTTCAAAAAAGAAATATACCGCAAGCAACGATAACAGGAAAATAGGGATCATCAGGGCAATCATCAATGAACCGCCTTTATTGAAAATGATATCCCACAACGATGTGGAGATTTGACTTTGCTGTGCTTGTTCTGCAACTTTTGAAGCGGCGTCTTGTACAGCTCCTGCAGACTGAGTGATTTGCAAAATTATTCCTAACATATTCTTTTGATTTTATTTTCAAAAGTAATTATTAAACATCCTGCATTTAAAAGCAGAAGTCTAAGATGTTAACACATTGCTGTTAATATGCTAACGAATAAAAAATGATATTATTACGTAATCTGAATTCTTTTCCCCCGTAAAGAATTACTTTTCCATGTAAACGGCAGCATTTGTAAAAACGAAAGACGCTTTATGGCATTTAACCGTTTCGAGGATAAGGAAGTTGATCTCTTCTTTTGTTTTTACAAACTGGTTATAGTCGGGAGTGTTTATGTAATAAAGCACCATAATTTCGAAGGCACTTTTGGCAAATGATGAAAGGCTGACTATGGGTTCGTCGGTGCAGAGGGTATTTGATGAAATGATTGAACGGATATCGCTTATAATGGCTTTCAACTGCTCGGCGTCTGTAGCGTAACTGAGCGAAAGATTAAAATTTTCCATTTGTTTATTACGCATGGAAAGGTTATCAAGCTCTGCATCTACCATTTTTTTGTTGGGAACGGTAATATAACTTTGTCCGGGCGTGCGAAGTCGTGTGCTGCGGAAGCCAATCTTTTCAACTGTTCCGGTAATATCGCCTGTCTTAACAAAATCGCCTACGACAAAAGGCTTATCGAGAAAAATAGTGAAAGAACCAAGCAAATTTTCGATGGTTTCCTTAGCAGCAAGGGCAACGGCAAGTCCGCCAATGCCAAGTCCGGCAATCAGCGAGCCTATGTTGAGGTTGAAAACAGTTCCAAGCAACAAAAATATACCAATGATAATAACAATTACTTTTAAGACTTCAGTGAGGAAAGTTATTACCTGCGTATTTGATTTATCGGCTGCTTTCTCAGCTTTTTGCGAAATGATGAAACCCACCACATCCATTATCCTGATGCATATCCAGATGACGGAAGAAATGATAAGGATAAGGAAAGCTTTCTCGATAAATATCTCCAGTACGAGTTCGTGGTGCAGGTTCAGTTTCCATGAGACAGGATATTCCAGTTGCATGAAACCAATGTAAATGAATACCAGCATGAAAAAGAGCGAAGTGGGCTTGTGTAGGTATTCGTAGAATTTCTTTAACGGTATATGTGAGGAATACTTTTTGAAAAGCCTGTAAAGAAGCCTGTTTGCTAACTTCGAGATGTATCGCTTGAAGATTATTCCAAGCAGTATGATGCCTGCAAACCAGCAATATTGTTCAATGGTGTTGCCGATAAAAACAGTGTCAAGTATTTCGTTAAAACTATTCATACAAATGAATTTTTGGCAAAATTAATCAAATTTATACTATTGTGGAAAAGGGGAGGAGCGAAGCGCTGATTAATTATAAGGTATAGGTAATGTCGCAATTCCTATCTGATATTTGCTTAATAATAATTCACATAAGACATACTTTAGTTCATAAGAGACAGTTCTTAACTCACCTGCGCTAGCTCCTAAGTCTCTTGCGCAAGCACCAAAATCATGAGCACTAGGCTCTAACTCATATGAGCGAAACCTAGTTGTAAGTGCGTTTAAAACAAAATCAATGAAAAAACAGCCTGTAGAAATTCAAATTCCTTCCTGTTTCCATCCCAGATAAACAGTGCCGCCAACGCTGTCTTTTCTTGCGCCAGTAACAGAGCTTAGGCAATTAATTTCGCCACGCATACGCAACACGCCGAGAAAAGCGAAAATAAGGGCTTCTTTAAATTCAATGGTCATGTTGTCTGGGATAACAATTTTTGCAAGGCACAAAGCTTTGATGCGTTCCATAAGGAAAGTATTGTATGCGCCGCCGCCAGTAACAAGCATGGTTTCTCCTGCAGCATAAGAGGTGGCGGCGCTTATCTGCATGGCAATATGTTCGCAAATAGTGCGGAGTTTATCTTTATTGGGAATGTCAGATTTATCAACTATTTTCATGAAAGAATTATTAATCCATTCTTTTCCCAGCGATTTAGGAGCACTTAGGGAAAAATATTCCAACTTGTTCAATTTGTCGAGCAAAATACTGTTTACTTTTCCAGAAGCTGCAATCTTACCCTTATCATCGTAAGTCTTTTTAAACTTTGCCGCAATACTGTTAAGTGGAATATTAGAAGGGCAAATATCGAAGGCGAATATTTTTCCTTTCTTTTCGAAAGAGATATTAGCAATTCCTCCAAGGTTAAGTCTGTAATTATAATTGTTGAAGAGATATTTATCGCCTACAGGCACCAGCGGAGCGCCTTGTCCGCCAAGGGCAACATCGGTGGAGCGGAAATCACATACTACTGTTAACCCGCTGTTAGCAGCTATTTCAGCACCATCACCTGCCTGAAAAGTTATTTTCTCGTCAGGCTGATGAAAAATAGTATGACCGTGCGATGCAATAAAATCGGGCGAAAGCTTATGCTTCTTAATAAACTCTGTAACTAGGCTTCCCAGATAACGGCCATACATCTTATGAATGTATAATAATTTTATGGCTGACTTGTAAGATAAAATTGTCAGCACTTTTACCCACCCCTCATTATAACCAATTGTTTCGGCAATTTCTGTTTTGTATTTCCAAACACCGTTCTTTTTCGTGAAAATACAGTAAGCAATATCAACACCATCGAGCGAAGTGCCCGACATCAGGCCTATGACTTTATAAGTATTCATCTTGATTTGCGATTACAATAATTCAAGAAGTTTCTCAAGCTTAATACCTCTTGAACCTTTAATTAGAATAGTATGCTTTTCAATATTGTTTTTCCCGAACCATTCCGAAGCTTCCGAAACATCAGCAAAAACAGGGTAATTGAACATGGGTTTCAGCGAATAAAAGTTCTTCCCGATAAGAACAACTTTATTTATTCCGGAATCCAGAAGCAATTCAACAATCTTTTTGTGTTCTTCAGCGGCATCTTTGCCCAGCTCAAGCATATCACCGATAATGGCTAATTTGTTTTCGCCTTTGATTTGAATAAAATTCTCAATGGAAGCATTCATGCTGGTTGGGTTGGCATTGTATGCATCCATGAGTATGGTGTTTTTAGCTGTGTTTATCACTTGCGACCTGTTATTTGCAGGGACATAGCTTTCGATGGCATCCTTAATATCATTAGCGTTCACACCGAAGTGTTCGCCAATGCAAACAGCAGCCATTACATTTTCAAAATTGAAATATCCAACAAGATTTGTTTTGATTTCAATGTTGCTTGTAGGATTTTTGCAATACCATTTTAATAAGAGTAGCGGGTTGCTTCCTGTTATTTCACCACGACAATCCGAATGAGGCGAAACGCCATAAGTGATTCTATTTGCTCCTTTCGAAATATCAATTAGCAAGCTGTTGTCAGAACAAACAAATAATTTTCCTTTTGAACTTATTACGGAATCGTACAAACTTCTTTTGGTTTTCACGATACCTTCAATACTGCCAAAGCCTTCAAGGTGTGCCTTTCCAATGTTTGTAATAATACCAAAATCAGGTTTCGATATCTTACACAAATCAGTAATTTCGCCCATGTGACTGGCGCCCATTTCAATCACTGCAATTTCGGTATCATCATGAATGGAAAGAACAGTAAGCGGAACGCCAATATGATTATTGAAATTTCCTTTAGTGGATAATACCTTAAACTTCTTGGAAAGAACGGCATGAATCAATTCTTTTGATGTTGTTTTCCCGTTTGTTCCAGTTATGCCGATTACCGGAATTTTTAAACGACTTCTGTGTAAAGCTGCCAACTGCTGCAATGATTCGAGAACATTGTCAACAAGTATGCATTTATCGTTTAATTTATATTGAGGCTCGTCAATTACAGCATAAGCACAACCTTTTTCCAATGCTTCATTCGCAAAAAGATTTGCATTGAAGTTATCTCCTTTTAATGCAAAAAATATTGAACCCGGAATAATGTTTCTGGTATCGGTACAAATAGTTTGACACCTTATATATATGTCATAAAGATTTTCCATCATTATAAATTAAAACCCCACCTACAAGAATGCAAATGGGGTTTTGAAAATAATTAAATTATTTTTATTGTCCGCTAATAGGGCTTCCAACACGCGTCATTGCGCATCTGAACCCAATATAATCAGTAGATAAAGCTTCATCAAGAAATCTTCTTGTTCCTGCAACAAGATAATAAGCTCTGTCCTTCCATGAACCACCTTTATAAACGCGAACTTTATCATTGATCATAGAAGTAAAGCTAT
>JBEKEO010000083.1:0-11437 GCA_050013795.1 Bacteroidales bacterium | reverse complement strand
ATATCGAGATTAGTAATCTTTGTTTTGATTTTTATTGAGCGGGCAACAAGGTTTTCTGCTTCTTCCTTTAGATTGGTCAAGTTGGTTAATTCATTAAAGAAGCGCTTATCGTCTATAAGTGCATGCTTAATTACTTCTGCAAAACCTGATAAGAATTGCTTTTCAGGAAGTGTTTTCAAAAAACCGGTGTAAAAAACAATAGCTATAGGATTCTTGAACAGACCTATAGTGTTTTTATACCCTGAAAAGTTCACTCCGAGTTTACCTCCAATACTTGCATCACACATAGCAAGCAGGGTAGTGGGAATATGAACGAAATCAATACCTCTTTTATATGTTGCTGCAATAAATCCTCCCATATCGCAAATAACACCGCCGCCAAGGTTTATAATAAGCGCTTTCCTGTCGATGGCTTTATCTGCCATCTGATTCCATACATCAACGCAGGTGTTTATTGTTTTATTATTTTCTCCGCTTGATACGCTTATTAAAGTGAAATTTCCTAAATAGTCATTAATTAATGGCAGACAATATTTTTGGGTGTTTTCGTCAACTATCACAATTATTGCGGAATACTTGCTGTTAGCAATGAATTGTTTAAAATCACCAAGGTTTTCAACTCCTTTATAAACGGCAGGATTAAAATTTGTTTTCATTATTTTAAAATCATACAAATTTATAAATACTTATCAAATATAAAAGCCACCGTCAATGACAGTGGCTTTGGATTTTAAGATTAAACTATTAAATGCCGGGAGTTGAAATCAAAAGGCTCCCATCAATGACAGAATATTAGCCTGTGTGGTAGTGCTCATTGTTATTGTAACAGCCAATCCGTTAGAGATAGTATAATCCTGCTCGAAGTAATACATCTGGCCTCCGGTATCATTAGCTATGGCAAATACTGTGATAGGATCTCCCGTAGGAAGATTGCTTGCAGCAAGGGAACTAACTTTTATGAATGAATGACGGTTCTTGAAGATAATATACAGGTCGATATAATTGGTATTCGTAGCCGTGCCGCTCACTGAGAATGTCATGCTGGCACCGGTATATGAAAATGTATGGTTGATACCCACCCATCCTAATTTTGCTATTTTCATTAAATAACCGCTTCCGCTTACACTTAATTTGGTTACAGTATCAGGATCACTGGGAAATAAATAATTGGTCTGTCTTACATCAATATTCCAGTCGTTGGTAGTACTGCTTGTAAAGCCGTAGTATACTTTCATGGCAGCATCAGGAGTTATTGTAGAAGGCGCCCACATAGGCAAACCGCAATGTTCCTTTAAAACCAGAATGCTTGTATCCTTATATGCTAATACATTTAATTCGCCTGCTGCCTGAAGGATATTACCCTGTGCTACATTGGGCAACTGTTCAAGCATCATGTTCTTTATGCCATATGCCTCTATGAGTTTGAGTGTGTAAGGATAATTAATATCTTGGTGAGTGCTTTGATACATGAAAATTGTTTTAGGTATTCCCCATATCTTTGTTCCGCTTGCAGCCCTGATAGTATCTCCGCCGGTTGAATCAATAGTAAATGATTGTTGAGTGGGTGCATTAGAACTGTAAAAATTATTGAGCGGGGCATAAGCCGTTGATGTGGTGGTTGTCTTATCTGCGAGCCTGTCCTTGGAACAGGAAACAAAAATCACACCGCATAAAAGAGTAACAAAAGCAACTGTCTTTATTTTTAAGTGTTTTGTTTTCATGGTATATTTTTTTGGTTAGTACTTTAAAAATGTTGTTTTTCGTTCATAATACACATGGAATTGAATTTACCCTTACGGTAAGAGTGAAATTTAAAAATGCGGACAACTTTTAATTTTACGTTCTTCGGAATTAAACATACATTTAAAGTTAAACAATAATCCCACCCCTATAGAACCTTCTTCCCAGTGAGGGTTGTAACGATACTCAATATAAGGGTGCAGACACTTAACATCGAAAACAACTCCTAATCCGCCTTCAGGCATTACCGTGTTTCTTTTAGCTTTAGGGTTTTGGAAATCGGAACTATTTATCCAGTCATCATAATAACCGCCTATGTAAACATAAGGATTAAGGAATTTGTATTTCATGAAATTATAATCCACATCGGCGCCTCCATACATTTCATTGATATTATTGAAAGCCGGATAAAAGGATATACGCGGGGAAATTGAGATTTTATTATATACAGGTATCTTAGCCCTTACATCTATGGCAATGCCTTGATTCTGGAAATCATAATAGGCTCCAAAGCCCCATAAAGTAGCCTGTTTAGGTTCATTTAATTTCTTGTTTTTATGCTTCTGGGCAAAGGTGATGGAGCATGTTACCAAAAATAACGAAAGTATAAGTATGGTTTTCTTCATGAAACAGATAAGCTGTTTGATTTTTTTAAAGTGTAAAAGTAAGCAAGTGTTTTTAAGAAGACAAAAATTAAATTATAATATTTCTTAATGAATAATATATTTGAAAAATCACTTTGAATGATATAACTCTTCGAATGCCTCTGGCTACCTTTTAAACTCATTTTGTTTCTTTTTTCACTTTAAAATCGAGGAACAAACCAAGCCTGTAATGCTCATTACCGAAATAGGCGGTATCAGATGAGATTTCGGCGGAATATAAGAAGCCAGAAGGAGGAAGCTCTTTCAATGTTATGGCTTTGGAATTGTTTTGGTACTGAAGTTCAAGCAAGCCTGCAGTCCGCTTATCAAGGGCTGTGGCATAAGCCGAAACTGTATTGAATTGCAATATATTTATAACAATTAAAGATACAATGATCACGCTTAATGCACCATAAGAGAAATAACGCAATAAACCTGCTGTTTTAACGCAGCGGTAACCAAAAATAAATGCCCATGAGGTACAGAATATGGATGTCAGCAACACTACCTGCGATAAAGACCTGTCGGGACCCATTTCCGATAAAACATAACTGGTTGGGAACATAAGGCAGTAAGCCAGTATAACGAGCAATAACAGAGAAATTACAAATTTTTTATAGTAATAGCTGTAGGAGACTTTCTGTTTATCTTTACCTTTTAAGTAACCTATATAAATACAGGGGATACTGAAAAGCTTTATCCACAGCAGCTGAAGGGGCAATTTAAAAAGTATCAGTTTTGCGAGCGATTTAAGTGTAATATAAAAGGTGTTGGAAAGGGAGGGTTCGGGTAGCCATGAAGCCCTTATTGCATTTCCGGGTGCTTTTACGGATATGATGAAAGAAGCAATTAAAAAAGCCAGTGAAAACAATATTTTCCTGAATGTCCTTTCTTTAATCTTGCTTATTAATTGATTTTGCTTTATAAATAACAGGCAACAAGCTACGGCTATAAGGAAAAGGATATAAAAAAGCGCATAGGTTTCGCTGGCTCCTCCTGCATAAATAAAACAAACTGCAAGTAAAAAGAAGTGATGGAATTTTGATCTTTTCCCTGCAATTATTCCAAGTCCGAATAAGAAAGCAATAATGCTAAACATGAACATAGCTGTCGACTGTGCCCAAAACCACACTTCGCCTTTGCCGAATGTGATAAGGAAAGTAAAAATCGAAAACAGTAAGCTGTAGTTTAAAGTAAGAAAGTTGGCTGATGCTATTTCGAAGAAATCAAAGATCTCTTTCAATAGGATGTAAACCGCCAGTATAAAACAAATGAATACTGAAACAGAATAAAGGAATAAGGCGAAAGGGTATTTATGAAAATGATAAATCATACCCCATAATAAATATGATGTCCAGCGTCCGCCCCAGTGATAATAACCTTCGAGCATTCCACCCCATATACCTAAAAAATGCTCATCGTGAATGTGGTAATAATCGTCAACGGCAAAACGGTTGTAATAGCTCAGCATAAAAAAAAGCAGCAGGAACAGCGAATTCACTGTAAACAGGAGAGTGTTCTGCCACTTATTTTTTGTCAAGCTATTCAATTTGTGTTGTATTACAATGATTAAACTTTCATAAAATTAAACAAATTTATATATACACAACCAAAAACGTACCATGCTTATTGCTAAATTAACAAGGACGGATAAAATAACACGAATTTAACAAAGAAAGAGAGAGAATTCTTGCAACTTTTTGCTTGGGAATAATTACCTTTGTTTTGGCTAATGAAGCGAATATAGTTTATAAGAATAAGCACGGAATGTTAATAATGAAAACCAAAAAGCTCCTGGTAGTGATTGTGGCAGGCTTTTTAACTGTTGCCATTTCCTGCAAAAAGGATAAGCTGGCAACACAGGATACAAACACAGTTAAGCCAACGCCATATACTATTGTTATTCCTAAATATTTCCCAACGGCATTGAATATTCCGGCAGACAATCCCATGACCGTTGAAGGCATCAAACTGGGAAGGTATTTGTATTACGACGGGCGTATCTGCGGAAAGAAGGATACTTCTATGTCATGCAGTACTTGTCATCAACAGCAGCATGCTTTTATGAATGGTTTAGGCTATGCATATGGAACAACTGGTGTTAAAACTTCGCATGCCATGCTTCCTCATATAAACCTTGTATTCAATTCAAACGGTTATTTGTGGACAGGGGAAGTTACTCCGAACAATCCTTTTTATCATACTCCAGGCACTTATGGAGGCAATATTGAAGATGTTGTCTGGATAGCTATGACCGATAAACCTGAATTTGCAAGTGATACAACTAAATCTAAAGAAGCGATACAGGCTATTTCTATTTACCCGCCTATGTTCAAAGCAGCTTTTGGTTCGGATATGGTAACATTCAGAAATATTGCAAGGGCTATATCACAGTTTATCCGCACACTGATTTCGTCAAATTCAAAATTCGACAGGTATATGAGGCACGAAACGACTCTGAGTGCAAGTGAGCTTTGTGGCCTTAATGATTTTGAAACCGAAACAGCTGATTGCTATCATTGCCATATCTTGCCAGCCCTGTTTACAACAAACAATTATTATAACAATGCAAAAGATTCAGTTTTTACTGACCCTTTCGACAGGTATTCCTATACACATAACACCAGCGATATAGGCGCTTATACGACTCCAACCCTGCGAAACATTTCGTACAGGGGGCCTTACATGCACGACGGGCGTTTTGCTACGCTGGATGATGTAATTAACTTCTATAGTTCGGGACTTGTGTGGTCGCCGTATGTAAGCCCAATGATGTTTCATATAAATACAGGAGGGGCGCAGATGACACCCTCGCAAAAAGCCGACCTTAAAGCTTTTCTGTTGACATTAAGTGATTCTTCATTTATCACTAACGCGGCATTTTCCAAACCTTCGGATTTGCCATAACTCCCAACTCCAAACTAATCTTCTATGTCCAAACTAAAGCTCGACCTGCACGAAATATATAATAAAGGCTGGCTTATTGATAAGGCTCTGAACGATATTATTGAGGAAGCCATTGACAAAAAGATCAGGGAAATTGAAATAATTCCCGGCAAAGGAAGCGGACAATTAAAGAAAAAGGTGCTGCGTTTCCTGGATAAGCCAGAAATAAAAAAACTATACCACCGAGTCGAAAAGGACAGGGAGAATTTCGGGAAAATCTATGTTTATTTCAGGTTTTGACCTGTTTTGTAAAATACTCCTTTTTAATACTTAGGGTTCATTCCCAGGTTAAACATGATGAATGACCACATATCGGTAACTTCTTCTATTGATTTTGCCGTTGGTTTTCCTGCGCCATGACCAGCCATCGTATCTATCCTTACCAGCACCGGATTGGTTCCTGCCTGCTTTGCCTGCAAGGTTGCAATGAATTTGAACGAATGAGCCGGAACTACCCTGTCGTCGTGATCGGCTGTCATTACCAAAGTGGCAGGATATTTAACCCCGTCCTTAATATTGTGCAAAGGAGAGTATTTATAGATGTATTTAAACTGGGTTGAATCATCGCTCAATCCAAAATCACTCGACCAGCCTTTGCCTATGGTGAACTTCTGGTAGCGCAGCATATCCATTACACCAACCTGTGGAATGGCTACCTTGAACAGTTCGGGGCGTTGGGTCATCACGGCACCTATCAGCAAACCACCGTTTGAGCCGCCCTGTACAGCAAGTTTCTGACTGCTGGTATATTTTTCTTTTATCAAATATTCAGCAGCCGCAATAAAATCATCAAAAACATTTTGTTTGTTAAGCACCATTCCTGCTTTATGCCATGCTTCGCCGTATTCGCCGCCTCCGCGTATGTTGGCCATTGCATAAACGCCACCGTTTTCGAGGAAAAGAAGCCTGCTGATGCTGAAGTTTGGCGTAAGACTGATGTTAAAACCACCATATCCATAAAGCAATGTTGGGTTCTGTCCATTCAGCACCAATCCTTTTTTATAGACAAGGAACATAGGGATCTTTGTGCCGTCCTTGCTGGTATAGAAAACCTGTTTGGTTTCATAATCATCGGTCTTAAAGTCAATGTCCGACTTGTGATACACCGTTGATTTATTCGCATTGATATCGAACTTGTAAATGGTGGATGGGAAAGTGAATGAAGTGAACGAATAGAAAGCGGTGTTATCATCCTTCTTGCCACTGAAGCCGCCGCCTGTGCCTATGCCCGGAAACTGCACTTCGCCTTGTAATTTCCCGTCGAGGGTATAAATGTAGGCTTTGCTGCAAGCATCTTTTATGTATTCGGCAATCAATTTACCCCCAAGGTACGAAACGCTTTGAAGCACTTCAGGTTTTTCGGGAATAATGGTTTTCCAGTTTTCCTTTGCAGGGTTCGTTGGGTCCATCAGCACAAGTTTATAAGTGGGGGCATTGTCGTTGGTAAGCATCAGGAACTTGCCGTCAACATCATCTATCACGTTGTAATCAAAATCAAAACCTTTTGTAAGCTGTTTGAAATCCTTATCACCTTTCTTAAGGTCTTTGTAATACAAACCGTTTCCGCTGGTAGTTTCGGTTTCGCTCATAATAAGGAAGTTCTCGTCTTCGGTTGTTTGTGCTCCATAATTGCGGTCGGGGAAAGCCGTGTTTTCGTACACCAGCTTGTCGGAGCTTTGAAGCGTGCCCACTTTATGAAAATAGATCTTGTGATTTTTATTCATTCCGCTCAACTCTTTGCCCTTGGCAGGTTCTTCAAAACGGCTGTAATAAAAGCCATCGCCCTGCCAGGCTATTCCCGAGAATTTTATCCAGATAATATGATCGCTCAGAAGTTTTCCGCTTTCTACATCCATTACATACGCTTCGTTCCAGTCGGAACCTCCTTTTGAGGTCATGTAGCCAAGATATTTACCATCGTTCGAGACTGAAAGCTCTGCCAGTGCAACAGTACCATCGGTTGATAATTTATTCGGGTCAAGAAACATGCGTGGTGCACCGTCGAGTCCGTCCTGTATGTAAAGCACGCTTTGGTTTTGCATGCCATCGTTCTTATAAAAGAAATAATGCTTTCCTTGTTTGAAAGGGATACCATATTTGGGGAAGTTCCATATTTTGGTAAGTCTTTCCTTGATTTTTTCCCTGAAAGGGATCTTTCCAAGGTAATCAAAAGTAACTGCATTCTCTGCTTTTACCCAAGCGGCTGTTTCTTCCGATTTATCGTTTTCGAGCCAACGATAGGGATCGGGAACTTTAGTGCCGAAATAATTATCCACCGTATCCACCTTTTTGGTTACAGGGTATTTAATGCCGTTCTGTGCTTTCATGGTCAGAGGGATTGTTGTTATTAAGCATAACATTAGAACTGATTGAATCTTTTTCATAATTATTAAAGTTTGGATTATTCTTTTGATAAAGTTTAAGATATTTGCCGTAAAAATAGAAAATAGATTTCAGATTAATCAAATATTTGAATACAATTATATGAAAGCAATAAAACAGACTACAACTTATAAATATGACTATATGAATGCAAGCACTGGTGCCGATTTTACCGATGTGGAACCAGTTATTTCTTCATATACAGAGTTCAATGTTGACGGCCATGTGCTGGTGGAGATCAATTATAATGCTAAAGGGCAGCCTGAACATAAAAGCGAATATGCTTATAATTCTAAAGGGGAGCTTATTGAAGAAGTTTTGATCAATGAAGATGACTTTATAGATGAAAGAAAGAAGTATGAATACAATGAAAAAGGATTAATGATAAAGGAATTCCTTATTTATCAGGATGAGTCGTTTGATACTACAGAATACAAATATGATGAGAACGGCAAGTTGTTGGGAAAAGAAACAGTTGATCCTGATGGTGAGCTTGAGTCGAGAAAAGAATATGCTTATGAAAATGGAAACCTGATAAGTGAAACAAGTTTCGATGCTGAAGGAAATATTTTAACAGAATTGAAGTATAAATATAATGAAAAAGCTCAGGTAATTGAGTTGATCCAATTCACTTCAGAAGATGATAAGACCATCCGTATGGAATATGAATACAATGAAACAGGCATCCGCACGGAAGCCTGTACATATAATTCAGAGGATAAACTTATAGCTCGTACGGTATATACTGTTGATGAAAAAGAACGTTTGATTGAATTATTTGAAGAAGATCAGTTTCATAAAACAACCACTACATTTGCTTATGATGATAAAGATAATATGATTGAACAGTTAGAGACTAATAAAGCGGGCGAATTAAATAGCAGGATAATCCGTAAATTTGATGAGAATAATAATCTGTTGGAAGTAGCAGTGACTATAGACCGCCATGGTGTTGGTTATAACCAGAATTATGTTGTTCATTATGAATATGAATATTTTGCATAATAAATTAATGAAAGAGACAACTTTCTGTCATGTTTTTCGTCCTTTACATCTAAGAAATAAACTTAACTTAATTGTTTTAGGAGTTTTAATTTTATTTTATAAATTTGTCTAAATTATTTTATGATGTTGAAGTTAAAGCTTCTCATTATTATTTTTTTTATATCCTTTTCATTATTTTCTTTTGCGCAACGCGGGAAAAATGGGGCTAAAACAGTCACCGCCGCTAATACAGTTGTAAATGAATATACCACTCTCAATACTGATGCAACTGCGGGAGCCACTTCAATTACAGTTGCCAATAGCGGACTAAATTCCAATAGCCGGTTTCCTACAACACTGTCTGCCGGCGATCTCATCTTGATCATTCAGGTGCAAGGCGCATCTATTATGGCTCCCGCAAGTTCAATAGATACTACGTATGGAATAATAACAAACTATAACAATTGCGGATTATATGAATTTGCAGAAGTACTTTCAGTTCCGAATATTACTACTATTAATGTTGAATGCCCTTTGACAAATAATTATACTGCTTCCGGGAAAACAGAAGTGGTAAGGGTTCCCAGGTACACTTCCCTGACTATTAATAGTCCCGGAGTTTTGACAGGCGACACGTGGAGTGGAACAAAAGGCGGCATTTGTGCAGTTGAAGTGTTAGGTAATACCACTATCAATAGTGGCGGAACAATGGATATGTCGGGCAAGGGGTTGCGTGGTGGAGTGTTACATAATGATACCCCCGGTGCTACATTTGGTGTAAATAACTATTATAATACAAATACTACATATGGCGCGGAAAAAGGCGAAGGTATAGCCGGCTTTGAAACTGAATATGATTCTTTTGGCGGAAGATATTGCCGCGGAGCACCAGCGAACGGAGGTGGAGGTGCTAATGCAGATAGTCACGGTGGCGGTGGCGGTGCAAATGCAGGGGATACTGCTTTATGGACAGGGCTTGGAAATCCTGATACAACAACGAGTGCAACTTATGTGCAAGCATGGAACCTTGAAACAACAAATTTTGCTTGGGCAAAATCATCATCATCAGGTGGGGGGCGGGGCGGTTATTCATATTCCACTTCAAACACCCAGAATCCATTAACCTTAGGACCATGGAATACTAACGGCCATTCTTCCGCATGGGGTGGTGATTGGCGTCGATTCTATGGAGGATTAGGTGGAAGACCATTAGATTATTCAACCGGCAGGATATATATGGGAGGTGGAGGCGGTGCAGGTGATGAAGATCACACATTTGGATCAGCAGGTGCAAATGGTGGCGGTATTATTTTTATTCAATCGTATGGAAATATTGGCGGAACCGGACAAATAACAAGTAATGGCGCAACGGCAGCAAATTCTACATCAGGAAATGGAATAACTACATATAATGCTGATGGAGCAGGCGGCGGAGGCGGAGGCGGAACCATTATCCTTAAGAGTGTTGGCTTAGTATCCGGCATTAGTGCATCTGCAAATGGAGGCAATGGCGGGAATCAAGTAAAAAATACGGCTTATAATTTAACAAATCACGAGACTGAAGGACCCGGTGGTGGTGGCGGTGGTGGATATATTGCAGTTTCCAGCGGAACAATAACAGCGACAGTAAACGGTGGCGTAAATGGGACTACCAATTCATCAGGTATGACTCAAACGGGAAAATCATTTCCACCTAATGGCGCAACAAAAGGCGGAGCAGGTATTAAAAATGCAATTGTAACAGCTCCTTATAACATTGTTGCTGCAAATGATACTATATGCAAAGGTAACAGAGACACTTTAACAGCTATTATTGTCGGCACAGTTCCTTCCGGAACAAATATAATATGGTATGATTCAATAGTAGGTGGTAATGTTCTGGATACCGGAAGTACATTTATCACCCCTGTCCTTAATGCAACAACTACTTATTATGTAGGCACTTGCCCGGGGACATTTCATCAGATGGTTACGGTGGTTGTCCGGTCAGTTATTGCTGAAGCCGGTACTAACGATACAATATGTCCCGGCAGCAATACAACATTGCACGGAAGCGGTGGGGGAACATATGCATGGTCTCCTTCTGCAGGATTGAGCAATACTAATATCTTTAATCCAATAGCTTCTCCTACATCCACTACCATGTATTATCTCACAGTTACAAATTCCTCTGGTTGTAAAGGGGTAGATTCAGTAGAAGTTTCCGTGACTGGGAGTATTACTGTTAGTGCCGGAAGCGATGTTTCTATTTGCCAGGGATCAAGCACTAGTCTTCAGGCTACGGGTGGAATTACTTATGCCTGGTCTCCTGCTGCTTCTTTAAGTAGTTCTACCGTTTCTAATCCTATAGCTAGTCCTACGTCAACAACATCATACATTGTTACGGTAACTAATAGTGCAGGCTGTAGTGCAGCGGATACTGTTGTGGTAACTGTAAATTCTTCACCGGTTGCCCACATCGTATCGCATGTTGATGCTTCTTGCGGTATAAGCAATGGCAGCGCAACTGCTTCCGGAGGTACATCTTACAATTGGAGTAATGGTCAATCTACTGCAACAGCATCAGGACTTGCTTCCGGAAATTACACTGTAACTGTCAGCAATAGCTTCGGATGCTCATCTTCTGCCAGTATTACTATTAACCAGATTTCTTCAGTAACTGTTGCTGTTTCAAGTATTGATTCTGTTAAGTGTTATGGCGGAGCAAATGGAAGTGTTACTGTGAATGCTTCAGGGGGTAC
>JBEKEO010000082.1:0-16546 GCA_050013795.1 Bacteroidales bacterium | reverse complement strand
TAAAGATAAAGAAAACACCAGTAAAATTACCTGTTTAAATAAGGTAGATATACTCTTGTTTAGCTAGGTAGTCTGAAAGTATTTTTGTATCATGAAATAGTTCAATATTAAAATTCAAAATGTTGGTGTGATTTTTGCTTTTCAGGAACTAAGAGCATTCACCAACAAAGAAAGGAACCATGATATGAAAAAGATCATTTTAATTAGCTTCTTCATCCGGTTGGCAATGCCAATTGAAGCGCAGGAAATGCAGGGATTAGTCAACAGCAATTATGCCGGCCTCAGCGGAGTGATAATGAATCCAAGCTCAATGGCCGACTCAAAGCTGTATCTCGATATAAATCTTATAACCGCTAACGTTTTTTACCAGACCGATAAAACAGATAATGCTTTTGCCAATTTCAGGCTTAATGGCCCTGAATTTATGATCAATGCAGGCAAAAGTGCTTTTGCACTTATCGATGCTGCAAGAACAGCTATTTCATACAGGGAAACGGATATGTCCAGTACTGTCGGAAATGGCGAAAAGTATAAGGAAATGCATGTTGCAGGACTTGCATGGGGCGAAATTGGTTTGAGTTATGCTTACCAGTTTTACCGCGCAGAAAAAAGTATCTGGTCAGGCGGACTTACCCTGAAATATTTAAGTGGTGCAGGTGGGGCGTACTTTACCAATGATAATACCGGCTATACATTCAACAGTTCTATTCCCTCCAACCTAAGCAATTCAGGCTTATCGGGCAGCGGCGGAATGGGGTCCGGCCATGGCATGGGTATGGATATTGGCTTTACCTATGAGAAGAAAACAAGGCAGGTAAGCCTTAATACATATAATAAACTTAGCCAGCAAAAGTTTCAGGACTATGATTATAAATTTGGTATATCGCTGATAGACGTGGGATTCATAAAGTTTTCAAAGAACGTGAACGGAAGCAGTTTTAACCAGAGTATTACCAGTTCTTCACAAACCGTGATTGATTCATCCAAGAATGATTTGATAACTGATACCAGTAAAAATAGTTCCGGTTCCTCCCTGTCTAAAAACAGCTTTTCCATGTATCTTCCGGCTGCAGTATGCATACAGTTCGATTATCATTATTACAAGAACTGGTATTTCAACGGGACTTTTGTGAAAGGCTTAAACCTTTCTGATGAATTTGTAAGAAGGCCCACCATGCTTGCAATTACTCCACGCTTTGAGAAAAGGCGGTTTGAGGCAAGCTTGCCGCTGTCTGTTTCTGATATGAAATATTTCAGGGTAGGTCTGGCTTTAAGGTTCTGGAGTTTTACAATAGGTACGGACAACCTGTTAGGTTCAGTCGGAGTGGGAAGCAATGCCGGGTTCGATTTATATACTTCGATTAAAATCACCTTTGACAAAGGCCGTTTTAGAAGAAAACATGATGGTGCTATGGCTAACCCTAACAAAAAGTTATTTGGATAAGAAGTGCGGTATCATAAAAACAAAACTCCTGCTAAATAACAGCAGGAGTTTTTGCGTTATTAACAGTTGAGTGAATTATTGATTCTGATTATCCCTCCAGTCGGTTTTCTTTGTCAGTTTCAGATCTTCCAGCACAGATGATTTAACATGTAAGGTAAACATGTAACTTTTACGTGCACCAATTGGTATCCAGTTAAACGCAATTTCCCAGCAATGCAGATCACGGTAAATATTTACTGTAGTATAAGATAATTGATGATGTACAAAATCATATCCCGAAGTAAACCCGACTTTCCATTTTGGTGTTAAATTAACATCGCCATTAACACCCATTGTCTGAACTATTGTATTCTTTAGTAATTCGGAAGCAATATCGTAAGCTCTCGAATAATTAAAAGAATAGCTCAATGTAACATTCCATGGCTGGTCAAAATCGACATAAGCATCAGGATGCGCTTTAATCATATCCAGTTCTTCCTGCGATGCTTTCTTACTTTTAATGTCTTTCTTCTTGGTTTTTGAATGAAGGCTCCAGTTAAGACTCAAAGCCCAGTCGGTACTCGACATCCGGAAAAGCCGGAAATTATGTTTATCAACTTTCCATTCAAACTTATTAATATTTTGACCTGTTGAATCATTCATCCTGTAAGGATCCCATAAGCTCGTATAAGTGATGTTAAAATTTTTAAAAATTGTTGTACGTCCGCTAATAGTTATTTTCGACCAATTAAGTGAATCTTTTGCAACATCGTACCCTCCTGAAAAGGTTAAGTTATCAATAAGAACTATCTTCTTTGTACCGGTTACTGTATCTTTCTTGCTTCGTACTTTCATTTCAAGGTTATTGGCCAAAGAATAATTTATTGACTCCGATCTGTATTCCGGAGCAGTTCCATATATTCCGCCCTCAAAGATTGAATAATCAGGTGTTCCGTTGGGATATTTGTTGCTCCTAAGATAACGGTAATATCCATATCTCTGACTGCCAAAATCAGGAGTATATACAAATGAAATTGTTGGCGTTAGAACATGTCTTATTGCAATAATACTCCCTTTATTGAAAGTGTACATTCCATACAGATGTGTGGATAAGGATGTAGACATATTATAATCATATTCATTTCCGAAACCATGAATAGTATCTGTTTTTCTGTAATAATAGGATGTGTCACTGCCGGAAATCCTCATTTCCTTAACCCAATGTTTTTCGATAGTTTGGAAATACGAACGGTCGTTAATATTACCACTTACTGTCCATGTTACATTTTTCGTAAGCTGACCTGACCAGCTTATCGGAATTTTTTGTTCAATTCCATTTGACATAAGACCTTGAAGATGTTGAAAGTTAAAAGTGCTGTTCTTTGGAAAAAGGAGAGTATCAATAGTGTTAAAATTGTTTTCCGCATTCATTGTATAGCCCACGCTTATTTTGTCGTACCACTTTGGTTTACCAACGTTATTCTCGCTGCGGAAAGGATAAATATTGCTTACTGAAAAAGCAATTTCGGGAAGGTTTAATTCAATAGCATGAGTAAGCATATTCTGGTTATCGTTCATATTTACAGAAAAATTGCATTTATCTCCAATGGCTGTAGTATATGAAATACTTGATTGAAAAGTGTTGGTTAAATAGTCCTCAGTACTGGTAGTATTATATGTATTATAATTGGTGCTGCCGCCGTTTACTGAAGCCTGAAAATGACTGTTCGGATTAGCTTTTGGGTCTTGATTGTCATTCCATCTAATAAAAAAGCTTTTATTTTTAGAATAATCTGGAGTCCCTTTATCACCTAAAATATTAATAGCATAATCCAATTCTAAATTCCCAAAATAGTGGTAACGCATTTTATAATTTGAGAGAGCATGTAAAGCCCAACTACCATTGGAATAAACATCACCTTTAAGAGCAAGATCCATGAATTGCCCTAAACCGAAATAATATCCTCCATTATTAAGAAAAAAACCACGGTCAGTTGATTGTCCATAGGTAGGAAAAATTATCCCTGATGTTTGCCCTTTCTTATTCGGGAAAAAACCAAATGGCACTCCTATTGGGAGCGGGACATCTTCAACAACAAGATAAGCTGGACCGGTAACGATCTTATCATCAGGAATTACGCGCGCCCTGCCAAATTTTATTTCAAAATGAGGATCCTTATCATCGCATGTAGTATACATCCCATTTTTAACATTGATAGAATTATCGGCGAATTTTTTTACAGAAATTCCATGAAGATAACTATCACCTTCTTTTGTAATAATATCGGAAATAATGCCTTTTTTTGTTTTGAAGTTATAAGTAAGAGTGGCCGAAGTGAAGCTTTCTTCTCCCTGTTTAAAGATGGGGATTCCGTTTATTTTCCCTGATGTATCTGTAATTCCTTTTGCAAAAAGCTGGTTCTTTTTAAAGTTAATTTCTATGTAATCCGCAGTAAGGTCTATGTCTTCATATTTAATCTCTGCTTTACCATAAAGATAAACTTTTTCTTCAGCGATATCGAAACGAATAGAATCAATTGCTTTATAATCTACTTTTGATGAAAGAGCATAATTTGAATTTTTAGACTTATTATCTTTTTTTAATGTGTCACTTTTTAGTGTATCACCTCTTATGGAATCAGTTTTGGTTTTTGAAGAGTCAATTTTTTTAATAGTTTCCTGGGCGTCTACATATCCGCAAAAGGAAACGATAAACACCAAACACCATAAAAGAAATATACGGTAATTTGAATGCAAAAGAATAAATACTAATTTTGTAAAATAAATGTAACTCTGACTAAGTCAGCAAAGCTAATAAATTTAAATGCAGTGAAACGAATTATTGCTTGTTTTGTTATTGCAAACATACTCATCTTAACTTCTTTTAACATTTGCTTTTCCCAGAATTCAAAGGTTAAAACAGTCGTAATAGATGCAGGTCACGGTGGTCATGATCCTGGTTGTCTTGGCAGCAAAACAAAAGAAAAAGACATAAGCCTTGCAATATCATTGAAACTTGGAGCATATATTGAAAAAAACTGCCCTGATGTAAAAGTTATTTATACCAGAAAAACTGATGAATTTGTAGAGTTATACAGAAGAGCACAGATTGCAAATGAAAATAAGGCTGATCTTTTTATTTGTATTCACTGCAATTCAAATCCTTCAAAAGAAAGCTATGGATCGGAAACGTATGTAATGGGCTTGTACAAAACCCAGGCAAACCTGATGGTTGCTCAAAAGGAAAATTCATCTATTCTTCTGGAAGATAGCTATGCTAACAATTATGATGGATTTAATCCAAGTTCAACGGAAGCATATATTGTTTTTTCATTATATCAGAATGCATATATGGATCAAAGCTTGAATTTTGCATCCCTGGTTCAAAAACAAATAAAAAATAAAGTAGGTATGCTCGATAGGGGAGTTAAACAAGCTGGGTTTTTGGTCCTATGGAAAACCGCAATGCCGTCAGTATTGATTGAAACCGGTTTTCTGAGCAACATTAAAGATGAAGACTTTCTTGCTTCTGAAAGCGGACAGGATAATATTGCGCATTCTATTTTTAAGGCATTTAAAGAATATAAAAATGAATTGGAAGGAAATAAATTTAATGACAAGGATACCGTTAGAAATACAAATAATGAAATATTACCTTATGAAAGAACTGTAATAGACACATCAGCAAAGAAAAGAAATGATACCATAAAATCAGTTTCATCAAAAAATGAAATAATTTTCAAAGTTCAATTTGCCACATCTTCTGAAAAGAAACCATTAAACTCATCGGATTTTAAAGGGATAAAAGATGTTCAGCAATATTACCAAAGGGGATTGTACAAATATGTAACCGGAAATGAATCATCACCGGAATCAGCATTAGTATTGTTAAGCAAAGTGCATGACATGGGATTTAGAGATGCATTTCTTGTTGCTTTTCTGAATGGAGAACGAATTTCTCCACAAGAGGCGATTAAATTGATTAAAAATAAGTAATAGAAATGGTCTTTCGATATTAATTTTATTAAAAACAGTTCATATAGCTAATTTTGAATTAATTTCCCTAAAATAAAATTATATTTTTAATTTATCATTTGTGTATTTTTTAAAATTCATGTAGGTTTGTAAAAAAATTAAAGGATTCAAGTGAAATTTATTAAAAGTAAAGAATTTAAAATTGGTATTTTGGTTGTTGCCAGCCTGGTATTCTTTTATTGGGGGTTTAATTTCCTGAAAGGAAAGAATTTCTTATCTGGCAGAAGAATTTTCTACGCCATGTATAACCAGGTAAATGGCCTTGTTGAGGCTAATAGTGTAGAAATAAATGGAGTTAAGGTAGGAGCTGTAAATGAAATCTCTTTTATCAATATTAAAGGCAGAGTGCTTGTAAAATTTTCAGTAGAAAACAACATTAAAATTCCACGCAATTCAATAGCTAGTATATATAGTTCAGATGTTCTTGGTTCCAAAGCAATTGAAATAAAATTAGGTGATTCTTGTATATTAGCAAAAAATGGGGATACGTTGAAATCTTCCATTCAACCATCTCTTACCGAACAGGTAAGTATTGAAATGCTCCCATTTAAAAGAAAAGCAGAGAGTTTAATGGCATCTCTTGATTCTGCAATAGACGTTATTCAATCTATTTTTAATGAAAAAACACGCGATAATCTTAAACACAGTTTTGAGAGTATAAAAAATTCCATTCATTCTATTGAACATATTGCATATAATCTCGATACGTTGGTTTCCACCCAACGTTTCAGGCTCTCAGTTATCTTTGCCAATATTGAATCAATTACGAATAATTTTAAGAACAACAACGCCAAATTAACAAATATCATCAATAATTTCTCAAATATCAGCGATTCTATTTCAAAAGCCAAGATTGTTAAAACTATCAATAATGCAAATGATGCACTTAAGAATTTTTCAGACATATCAGAAAAAATTAATAAAGGACAAGGTTCGCTTGGTTTGCTTATCAATAATGATAGTCTTTATAATGAGCTTAATAATTCATCAAAAGAACTTGATCTTTTGCTTGAGGATATCCGATTAAATCCACAGAGATATGTGCATATTTCCATCTTTGGGAAAAATCCTAAAAAGAATCAATATAAAGCCCCTCAGGATCAGAAAAAATGATTCGCTTTTATTATTGTTTTTTTGCATGTATATCTTATTTAAGAATGTTGCGTGTATCTAATTACATCTATAGTTTACTTTTCCTGATATCATGGACTTTATTTTCGTGTAAACATTATTACGAACTTGATGTAAATAAAGAACTATCTTCATTAAAGAAAACAGCTGAAAAAATTCAGAATGATTTTGACTGGATTCAAAAAAATACTCAGAACCTTTCAAATTTCACACAACTATTATATACAAGAAAAGATCATTATAATAAGTTATTCCATGATATTAAATATGAACGAAGCGACAATGGCACTCTGTTAAAACCCAAGAATGATAGTGCTTCTTCTATTTATGTAAGCGGGCGTTACCCAATCAATGAAGAAATAATGCAAGTGGTTCGCTGCACAGAACCTCTTGATTCGGCATTTAAAAGTATTATGAAAGTTATGAGCCCCCTTATCATACAGGAATATTATATTGAGCGACATGACTATATAAGGTTATACCCTTATGTTGATGTTCTCAGCCAGTTTGAGCCAAAGCAGGATATTGATAATTATAATGTTTATAACCTGTCTGTATTTGAAAGTAATCCTTCAAAAGGAGTGAAATTAATCAGCGATCCTTTTGTCGATCCGGCAGGAAGAGGATGGATGATTTCATCGGTGGCGCCAGTCTATTGCAATGATGAGATGGAAGGGGTTGTAGGCATAGATATTGCCATTGAAGCCATGAGAGAAAAATACTTATCACTTGATTCGTCCAATTTATTGCTGATTGATAGCTGCGGATATGTGATGATAATGAATGAAAATAATACAGGTTTACTGGAAATGCCTCCTTTAAAGACACATAAATACTTGGAAATAGTCAAAAACGATGAATATCTTAGTGACGAATATAATGTTCTTAAAAGTAAGAATAAAGAAGTACGGGACGCATTTACTGAACTGATTAGAAATAATAAAAATTATATAACTTTACACATTGACGAAGATAATTATTATTTGGTTTCATACAAGATTGCGGGTTTATGCTGGTACATAGTAAGGTTAATAAAAGAAACTTAACTGAATGAGAAGGATACAAATTTTATCGATTTTTGTTGTAGTACTTCTCATTGCTGCCTGCACCTATTTATATATTAATCTTCAAAGCCAGCAGGTATCCAGCAAAACATCCGAACTTCAGAAACAAATTAAAATTTGTGGCGACAGAATTGAAAATTATTATCAGGGATTTGTTGAAGAAATAAATTACCTGGTTGATGTAAAAGATGCCGACCAGATATATAGCCAGGAGAATTCAGAGCTGATTCGACGCATTAAAAGAATTTATTTAAAGTATGATAAAATAATATCCTCAGTGAGGATTTATGATATTGGGGGAAATCTTGTCATCATAAACAAAGATTCATATAATTACTTTAAAATAATACGAATCAATAATAGCAGCACAAGGAATATTGTTTCAACGCCAAGAGTGATAGTTGAAGGATACCGATACAAATATACTGTTCCGCTGACAGATGAAAATGGATTAATCTTTGCCAATATATCTTTTTCTCTTTCTATTCCGAACTTTATTGAGAGTGAATTCAGCGATTATTACCTTGGAAAAGAATCATGGCAATTCCTTATTAATGACGAAGGTTATGTTTTAAAAGCTAAGTATTCCGAAAAAGAAATATCGGTAGATACGGTATATAAAATAAATGACAAATCATTTATAGTAAATGAGATCAACAAGGGACTTGAAGGGGTAACTCATAATTCGATAGATTATCAGAACAACAAAGCTAATTTTCTTTCTGTTTATTACCCTATAAATTTTTTCAAGAACAGGTTCGGTATTGTTTTCAGTGTCGAAGAAAGATCCATTTCTTCATCAGTAAATAAAGATCTGCTGGTCTTTTTCATTACGGCTATTGCGGTAATTGCTATTATTATTTTTGTTTTTGTGGTTATTATCAGGCAGCAGGCCAGTTCTGAAGCAAAAATAAGACAGTCATTAGTTGCGCTAGATATGATTATTGATAACCTTCCGGTAGGTATTTTTGTCACAAACAAAAAAAATATTATAGGAAAGATTAATAATTCTGCTCTGCAGATGATGGGTTTTACTAACCAGGAAAAAATATACGGTAAAACCCCATTTGAATTGCTTGATATCCCGATAAGGCTTCCACGAAATATTGGGAAAGGGGTTTATTCCGACAAGAGACAAATTAAAACCAACAAGGGCGAAGAAATCACTATTCTGCTTACTGTAGTTCCTGTAACACTTAATAACGAAAATTTCTTTCTGAATACATTCGTTGATATTTCGGAAATAGAGAAGGCTATCAAGGCTCAACAGGCTGCTAATAAAATGAAATCGGAATTCCTTGCCAATATGAGTCATGAGATACGTACTCCCATGAATGGTATCATTGGCATAACTGACCTGCTTGCCGAAACAAATGTTAATGCTGAGCAGAAAGAACTTATAGACCTGATACAGGATTCAACACAAGTGCTGTTGAGAATTATCAATGATATACTTGATTATTCAAAGATAGAAGCAGGAAAAATGATGCTCGAAAAGATGCCGTTCAGTTTAAGGCAGATCATGAAATCAATCAGGGAGGGATTTGCCATTCAGGCAACAGCAAAAAAATTATCGCTTACCTTTAACATTGATGAAAAAATACCGGATGGGCTTATCGGCGACCCAATACGTCTTCAGCAGGTATTCTCCAACCTTATAAGCAACGCTATAAAATTTACCCATGAAGGAGAAATAATTGTTAATGCTGGTATTATTTCACAAAGAACACAGGAAATAGAGCTGGGGTTTTCGGTAGCTGATAGCGGCATTGGCATACCTAAAGAAAGCCTTGGCAAGATGTTTCAGTCGTTTACACAACTGGATAGTTCCATGTCGCGTAAATATGGCGGTACCGGATTGGGACTTGCCATTTCAAAACAACTCGTTGAACTAATGAATGGAAAAATTAAAGTTAAAAGCCCTTCGGGTATATCAAAGAATGAGAAATATCCCGGTTCGATATTTACATTCTCTGCAAGGTTCCTGATAAAATAAAGCCATCAGTTAAAGATATCATACCTGTCGCAGGGACGGTTTTCCTCTTCCCATTTAAAATTCTTTAACCGCACATCATTTATAGAAAGGTCCTTTTCAGGATATAATACTGCCTCGGGCTTGGTTAAAAATGTGATGGTCTTTATAGCATTCTCCTTTACAAAAATAAGCAGATTATCTGCCTCTGCTTTATTCACGCCTATCAGTTTGGTCTTGTCATCCCGTACATAATATATGGTTTCTCCATTCCCGAAAACATCTATCCTGTGCAACTTATTTTCGATAAAATGCCCTACAAGGTTCTTCCCTTTTATCTGGTTATAACGGATGGAGTCGTCCCTTGAGATTATGAAAGAAGAGCTGTAAATATTCAGTTGTTTTATTTCGCCATGACTTAAATGAATGTTAATGGTATCGCCCGATAGTTGGTTCTTGTCTGTCCACAGCATGGGACGTTTGTACATGTAAATAACAGAATCTTTAAAAGAATAATAAATCGAATCAGCTACCCCCTGCATATCTGTTTTAAAGAATTTTGCATGATGAAAAGCAAACAGTCTTTTCCCGGCACCGGTAGAATCAGTAAAAGCTTTCAAAGTATCGGCATGGAGGAACAAAGAATCCTTTTCAATAGCCTGAATAAGCACTGCTTTCTTTGTTACCAGTGTTATGCCGGGTTTTTCCCAATATTCGCCATAATCGCCTTGAATAGTGATTTTTTGAACTGTGTCTAAAGCCGTAATATTGTTCAGTGCTTTCCCGTATCCTATTTTGCGGTCGTAGTAAAGACTATCACCGCTTAATTTCTGCTCCTTGTTCTTGAAATATGCATTCTTGTTGAATTGGGCAATATCATTCTGTGAATTGTACCATCCGTTCTCGCAATAAATAAAGTTTTCCTTGCTTACTATGGTCGTAGGTCCATAGAAATACGAAACTTCTGTTTCCGTATTATACATTAAAGTATCAGAACGCATGGTGTATTTCGGATTGACCAACACTACGTTTTTTTTAAAGAAGAATTGTTTTTTCCCTGCATAATAATAGCCTATATTGCTTGTAAGCACATTATCCGGATCTACTATCTTTCCACCGGTGGTATAGTTTCCTATATCGGTTCGGGTATTATAGGTAAGCAGGTCGGTGGTAAGTGTCATTTTATTGTCGGTCATGGAAACGTTACGGTGCATGACGGCATTCCTGGAATCGCCATCATAATTAAGAACTTCCCCGTTTATTATCACAGTTCCCGAATTGATGCGCACATGCCCGTATGCATCAACATTGTTGCTTTCAGAATTAAGGTAGGCGCTGTCGCAATACAAATAAGTGGAATCGTGCTTAAGCACCACCGAGCCAATTAAACGCTTCACATTCTCGCCAAGCTGTTTATTGTATTCAAGCGTATTGGCGTTTACAAGGTCAATTTTAGTAGTCTTCTGGGAAAATGAAAGAGCAGGACAAAGCAGAAGCGTTAAAAAGAATGCTTTAATATTTAATAAAAAACCCGATGATAATGACCTTAGCAAATTGTATGTATTGAATTTCTTAACGACAAAAATAAAGAAATAGTTTCTTGTAATATCTTAATGTATGTTAAATGAAGAAGAAATGATGAGGCGAGGCAGATGTAATATATGCCGCCTTAATCTTGGGAATGCTATTATTAATTAAAATTGAAAATTCTTTCAAAAGGTTAATAACATGCGCTTGTTATTAAAATATTCCTGTCGAAATATTTTATCTTCTTATATCATATATTTTTGAAAGTTGAACCTGATAATCTTCATTATAGCCAATGAAGAATGTTCAGTTATTATAAATGTTTTGAATATAGCAGCGGGTATATTGGTGCTGCTGTTCCTTGTATGGCTGGTGATACATTTCTCCTTTTCGGGCAAGGGAAGAAATTCACCGCTTAAAGCCGTTCCTGCCGATGCTGCCCTGATTCTTGAAATCAAACAGCCTAAAGACCTTTGGAGCGATCTCACTGTTAATTCATCTATCTGGAACCAACTGAAAAACATTAAGCCATTCAGCGGAATCAACAGGGATATACTTTTTCTTGACTCACTATTCAAAGGCAACGAAAATGCCAGTAGTATTATAAATGATCACCCCATTTATATTTCATTTCACTCTCTAAACCCGATAAACTCAGGCTGTCTGTATCTTACCGCACTTACCGATAAATGCGATAAAAGTGCTATTGATAATCTTGTACTGAAAGCAGTAGGGGAAAAAGCTGTAATGACATCGCATGCATTTATGAATACCTCAGTTGTGGATGTTGATATGCCAGGCTCGAATGAGACATTTTCCTATACTGTTTCTCAAAATATCCTTATATGCAGTTTTCAAAAGTCGTTGATTGAAGCCGCCATTAAACAACAGCAGTCGGGTGTTTCCATTTTTAATGATGCGGGTTTTGCAAAGATTTCCGAGACAGCAGGCAAGAATGTGGAGGCTGATGTTTACATCAACTTCAGGTATTTCCCTCAGTTAATTTCTGTTCTGGCAGCAACAGAATACTGCAAAAGCATTACAGGTCTTGCAGGTTTTGCCTGCTGGTCAGCACTGGATGTTTCCATAAAAAAAGATGCCATATTACTGAATGGTTTTACAAATACCAAAGATTCAAGCGCTGATTTCCTCGGCACGTTTATCAACCAGTCGCCTCATGAAATGACTATACTGAAGATGCTCCCTTCAAACACTATTTCGTTTACCGCTTACAGTTTGAGCGATTACAATATCTGGTGTAAATCATATATCTCCTTTCTAAAAAAGAACAACAAACTCAATTCCCGTAATACATTATTGGCAAAGCTGAACGCTGTGAATAAAACAGATGTCGAAAAGAATATTAATACATGGATAGGGAAAGAAATGGCTCTGGTTATTACCGAAGCTTCTGATTCCGGTATTTCAGCCAATATGTTTGCCGTGGTTAGGGCTAACAATATAGAAAATGCTAAGATATTGCTTGGTGGAACCCCAGCCCTTCAGACTGAGAATATTCCTGCAAAAAGTACAGGCAACTCAAAGAAAGATGCCAATAAAAAGGATAAAATAAAAGTCCTGCCTGCCGGCAAGGCAGGAAAGCTGCATTTAAAAAAACGTACAATTCCTGTTGAAACAGAAGTTGAGGTTAAAGGAAATAAAATTTACGAATACAAAGTTCCCGGTGCATTACCTGTTTTGTTCGGAAAGTTATTCGACGGGGTTGATGGCAAATATTATACTATCGTTAATGATTTCGTGATATTTGGTAATACCATCAATTCACTGAAATCCTTCCTGGCTGATTATTGCGATGGAAAAACCCTGAACAACTGCAACAATTATATATCTTTTTCAAAAAACATTCCGAACGAATCGAATGTGTATTTTTATTGTAACATAAAAAGAGCATTTCCTCTGATTAATAAATATGCAAACAAAGAAATAATTTCATGCCTTGGCAAAAACCTTCCATTACTAAAGAATTTCGATGCTTTCTCCTGTCAGTTCAAATCAGGAGGAAAATTGTTTTACAGCAATCTTTGCCTGAAAGCAAATACCACAACCATTGACGAATCGAATGCACTCTGGTCGGTAAACCTTGATACTACGGTTCTTTACAACCCCCTTCTAATAAATGATGTTAATGATAAAACAAAAGATATCGTTGTTTTTGATAATGCATCAAATATCTATATGATTGATGCAGGAGGTAAAATTCTCTGGAAGCAGCAATTAAAGGAAAAACCACTTGGTGAAGCAACAGTAATTGATTATTTTAAGAATGGCAAGAACCAGATTATTTTCAACACTCCTTCTTATATTTATTTGATTGATGGCGATGGTAAGAATGTGGAAAATTTTCCATTAAAACTAAGCGAAACGTCTACAGCACCAATGACCATTGCCGATTATTCAAATAACAAAGAATACAGGCTACTGGTTCCTTGCGGAAATAAGATTTATAATTTTTTGAAGAACGGCTCTGTAAATAAAGGATGGACTGTTGCTGCAACGAAAAGTGAGATACATAAAAAGATTTCATACCTGAAATTTAACGGAGGAGATTACTTTGCAACATCTGATAAAGATGGCAATGTCCTTATTGTTGACAAGAAAGGGAATGATAAAATAAAATTAAAAACCATATTTGAGGCAGCTGCAAATTCCTCGTTTTATTCGGTAAAAGAAGGAAAGAAATTAAAGCCTTGTATACTTACTGCTGACAAGGATGGCGAACTGATTTTTATTTCTTCTTTAGGCGAAATTGAAAAGAAGAATACAGGTAAATACAGTCCTCAACATTACTTCCTGTATAATGATAAATCGAATAAATATATCTTTTTGGATAAAAATAAACTCTCTATTTTTGATGAAAATTTAAAACAAATTGGCAGTTATTCATTTCCATCGGATATGGATGGGATTCCCGTTATTTATAATGAAGCGGGTATTAAAGATTTTATATGTGCAGTTAGTTTGAAAACACAAAAAGTTTACCTGCTTAAATCTACTTGCAAACTTAAAGAAGGCTTTCCCCTTACCGGAACTACACTTATAGTAATAGGAAGTTTAAATAATGATGGTTCGCTCAACTTGCTGGTAGGTTCAGGAAGTAATCTTTATAATTATTCATTTCAATTATTATAATATATAAAGCTTAAAAACGAAAACATTTTATATTTTTGTTGCTTCTGGTAAAGATTTGTTATATCTTTATACCTTTATTTCAGAAAAACCATTATTATGAAAACTACATCTACACATTTTATTCATCAGCGCAGGAAGATAAAGTTATTTACTTTAAGCTTGCTGTTACTGATATTCTCAGGACTTATGCTTAATTCATGTATAAAGAAAGAGGATTTCGATTTTAATAAATTATCAGGGTTTGAATGGCAGCCGAATGTTGCTGCTCCCATTATTAATTCACGGCTTACGCTAAGCAAAATTCTTAACCTTTATAATAAAAAAAATTATATTATTGTAGATCCTCATACGGGTCTTCTTACCCTTGTTTATAGCCAGTCGGTTTATTCGCAGCGCGCCGATCAATTAATAGTAATACCCAATCAGGCCATTAATACCAACCTGAGCTTTTCGTTAGGGGCTATTCTTGCCGGCGACAGTTTATCCTATGCCGGTGGCGTTAATTATACATTTAGCACATCTACTGCCGGTACACGTTTAGACAGCATCATAATGAAATCAGGATATATTCATTATGGCATTGTTCCCAGTATTAGCAATTCGAAAATTTATATTAATATTCCCCAGGCTACTAAAAATGGACTGCCTTTCAACAGAACAATTACCAGCCCTTATCCGCCCAGCGATACATTCAACCTGAATGGGTATAAATTCGCCTTTCTAGCTGGCAACCAGATCACCATTAATTATAGAGTGGTTGTGTATGGCCCTGCCCCCGCGAATAACTATTCCGTGGCCTTGGGCGAATCTATTGTTTCTCCTTTATACAGCAGGATTTTTGGGTATTTCGGGCAATTTCCCGTAAACGTTAGTGAGGATTCTGTAGCAATCGGCATTTTTAAGAATAAGATAAATGGCAGTTTGACCTTTTTGAATCCCCAGATAAAGATTAAGTCAATTAATTCAATAGGTGTGCCTCTTGCCATTTTGCTTGATACGATAAAGGCATATACCATCACTCCGCCTGCCAGCGTTATTTTATCCGTAAATGTGCCACCGCCATTTCCATCATGGAATGTTTGGAATATCTCAGACCCGGTTTGGCCTAATATTGCTAGTATTTCTGATTCGTTTTCCCTGGATACTGTAAATTCCAATGTAAGAACATTAATTAATCTTTCCCCCACCTATGTTGCGCTTAAAGCGGGTGCGTTATCCAATCCAACCGGAAATTCCACTATCCCGAATTTTGTCCTTGATACAAGCCGTTTCAGCATTGATTTGCAGGTGAACCTTCCTTTGTTTGGAATGGGGTTCATGACGATGGAGGATACCCTTAAATTTAGTTTCGGAACAACAAATGTAAGCCAGATACAATGGGCAAAATTCGTAATCAGCACTATTAACGGTTTTCCTTTAGGCGCTATTCAACAGATATATTTTGCCGATACATTAAAGCATAAACTTGATTCGTTATTGACCACGGCTAACCAGCAAACTATTGTGGCAGCATCTGTAGGAGGGCCTCCTACGTATTATGTTACCTCGCCTTCTTCCAAGACGGTTGAAATTACAGTTAACCAAGCTTTTCTTCAGCACGTCAGCAATGTGAAATACCTGCTTATTTATTCCAGGCTTACAACAACAAATAATGGCACAACTCCTGTAATGATTTATAATACCGATTATATGAATGTGAAATTAGGCATGCAGGTGCAGGCGCAAACTATAGTTTACCCGAATCATCCTAAACACTGATAAAATAGAGTTATTATGACAAGAATGAAGACAAAAAATATTAAAGGGAAGATTGCTTACCTCGCGAAAAGGCTGGTATTTTTCTTTGCTTTGAGTTTTACTGTTAATACTTATTCGCAGCAGGACCTTACCATACACCTGATGCCTATTATTCCGCAATCGAGTTATACAAACCCCGCTTTTCAGCCTATTCCTAAGTGGTATATTGGCTTTCCTGCATTATCATCGGTGTATATGGGCATCGGGCACAGCGGCTTTGCATACAACGATCTTTTTCACCATAACACTGTCGAGGACTCCCTTAATGTTACTATAGGAAATATGATCAGTAAGCTTGCAAAAGTAAATTATCTTTCTACCAACCTGAGCGAAGAACTTTTATGCTTCGGCTTTAAAGCAGGCAAAGGGTATTTCGATTTCAGCTATGGAATCAAGGCTAATTTTCAGTTCTCTTATCCACGCGACCTGATAAAACTTGCCTGGCAG
>JBEKEO010000081.1:0-11574 GCA_050013795.1 Bacteroidales bacterium | reverse complement strand
GATTATTTATTGGAATAAGCGATTTAAAATCCCCCGACCTGTCAATCTGGTAAAAGTCGGAAAGGTACTTCATATAAAGTGTATTGTTCAGTATCCTGAAAGATATCATGTTAAATTGATCCAGTCCGAATACAACAAGCTTATTTTTGCCTGTTTTATAGCCTTTGTAATTAATGGGCGATTTCCAGAACTCAACTTTTAATGAATTCAATACTGCATTATTTGGGGTACTGCTTTTTTTATTGTCGGTAAGAAGTGAATCTATTTTAGAAGGGTTATCTCCGGCAAAAAGTGTTAAGCCTGGAACATGAAATGCTTTGGCAAAGATAAGCTTGTCTTTTTTTACATTTTCAGAATAAGAGTTGCTATTTGTATTAACATTTACCTTCTTCTGGCTTTTAATAACTGAATCCAACACCAATGAATCGGGCAAATGACCATTATACTTTGCAAGAAATTCATCAAGAGCATTGGGGTCATAAAGATCAACATTGGTGGAATCGTAAAATGCCGAATCGTTTTTTAACTCGCGTTCTTTTGTTTTATTAATAACTGGTTTGTTTTGCTTTACAGGTTTTTCATTGATGACTGTTATATCGGGATGATCTTTTCTGATAAATACATTGCTGAAATATGATCTGGCTTTTTTAAAAAAACTCCATTCTCCTGTTGAACGCATTCCCTGCCACCAGATAATGCTCCATGCAACAAGGAAACCAATGAACACTCCCACTGCTAAGTAGATGAATTTGCTTCTTGGTTTCTTCATATGACCATTCAAATATAATCTGTAGTTATTCTGTCAGAGGAAAAATAACTGATAGAATTTTTGTCTGATTCTTTAATTTGCAAATGTATAAAAAACACTTGTCATCAGTTTGTAAAAAGGCAAAATATTATTTTGATGTGCTGCAAATAAAAAAATATTCTTTGAGCAAATTGTGGAATAGTTATTCACAAAATATCTCCAAGAACCGCTTAGATTCACAAAAAGTATTTGTTAATATTTTATAAAAATAAATTTAAATTTTCTTAATTTAAGCACTATTTTTGTTGTCAATTTCTTAGATGAATATATTATTCAGTATATTCATCATATATATAATGTGTCTTTTTTTTCTTAAAAAACAATAAGGTAATTTAAAATAAAATGTTTAACTAAATAATTAAAATTATGAAAAAAAATTATCATTTAGTGCTGATGATAGTATCAGTTTTTTTTGCGAATGCAATATTTGCACAGCTTTCAACAAGAATTAATGATTCAAGTATTGTAAAACTTGGCGCCCGACCTGTTAAAGGCGATATGCTTTTTTCCCTTTCGTATCCTCTTTTATCTGATGACAGCGTTTATGGCTTTAAATTAAAAAATCATTTATTGCAAAATAATGATTACATTGAATTTAAATGGTATCAAACTGATAATCTTGTTTATAGAATTGGTATTTCGTGGAATAAAAATAGAGCAGGTACTAATGGTACCACTACAGATACAGCAAAATTTGGTATCATAAGTAATGATTATATCCAAAGCAAAAACCAATACGGTATTGTACCCGGTGCTGAATATCATTTTTCAAAAAGCAACATTTTTGATATTTTTGTCGGCGCTAACCTTTTCCTAGCCCGTGGAAGAGATGTTGATGAGCAGGATTCATCATACAGAAATGGGGACTATTGGAAATATAAGGGTACTACTAACACAACACTAGTTGGATTAGGCGGTGAAATAGGTATTAATTTTTTTGTTGCTAATTTACCTTTATCAATTGGGCTGAAATACGAGTTTAATTGCGATTGGACATTTGGAGGTAAAACAAAAGTTGAATGTAGTTCACTGGTTGGATCAACATCAAACTCTCAAACATTCTATATGGAGGATGCTAATGCTTTTGGTACTCCAGATTTCTTACAATATAATAAACTTCATAGAAGTGGATGGGATACAAACCAAGATATCAGAGTTGTTTTAAACTTTTATTTTGATTAATAATAATTTTTATTTATAAGAAAAAATAATTTTATGAAAAAAATATTTTTTTTATTAGCAGTTATATTGCTAGCATCATGTACTACTACAAGAAAATCAACGCCAACCACTTCTATGAATTTTCAGATTAATTTGAATATGGATAATCTTGTGTACATCGGCGATGCAACAGGGACTTCTACGCAGAATTATGTTCTGGGAATACCTATAGGAGGACGTAAATACAAAGCAGGGGTATCTAATCAATTTAATTTAATTTCAATGCTTCATATGCGTTCATATAATAATGCTATGTATGATGCATTGATGTCCAAACCTGATGCGGATTTTATTTTACCAATTTCCTATGAGGAAACTACAGTTCAAATGTTTTTGGGAAGTAAAGTAACATTAACACTTAAAACAAAAGCGTTTAAAATTAAAACGAAATAAAACCTTTTATTAATATTATTGCGAAATGCTCTGTGGTTTTACCACAATGAGATGAGCAACAATGAAATACTCATATAGCAAACACCCTGCGTTCTTGACGCAGGGTGTTTTACAAAATAACTGATCATTTAATATTATTACTTTACTTATTTTATTTGGTTAACTTTCCAATTCATTATAAATGAATAAAAAATCAATATTATTATTTTTCCAATTTATTATAATCCTTTTTATTATTTCTTGTAAAAAAGATACCGTTCCTGTGGTACAAGTTACACCATTAGGTGTTGATATTAATGCTAAACCTGGAGACATAATAACTTTTAATATTTATGTAAACGGAGGTAATGATGAATTAACTAAGTTTATTATCCAAAAGCAACCAGAAAACAAGTTAATCAGTACAGTTTTAGATACATCCATTAATACAAAGAAATTTTATTATACTTATCAGTATTATATACCTGATACAATTACCGGGTCTGTTTTTATAACATTTACTGCTTATAACCAAAATGGTGATATGGGCGAATCAGCAACAAGGGTAATTATTAGTTCTGATACAATTTTATTAACAGAATATGCCGGAGATGCTATATATTCTAGGTATTCAGGAAAACCTGATGCTCTTAATATTAGTACCAATACTGTTCAGTTTTCTGCTACTGCTTCACATTCCTTATTAGATATTGCAGATTACGACACTATACCAAGTGATTCAATGCTTTCTAAACAATGGTATTCTCCTGCCGGTAATAAGTTCGTTCGTTTTAATGGTTTCGATTATGCCAACGCTTCAAATCAGTCAGCGATAGCAGCCTATAATGCCGGTCAGAAGCTTGATATAGTTTCAAATCTTAGTGTTAATGATATTATTATAACCAAAGTAAATAGTGCAAATATTTATGCCGTTATTAAAATTACTAATATAATAGATTCTGCATCAACTATAAATGAAAGATATGAATTTAATTTAAAGAAATAAGCATAGGATGGTTTCAATTATTTCAACAATATATATGTTGTGTAAATGAAAATGATGTACCAGTTAAGGAATTCGTAAAAGAGCAAACAGTTAATAAGATATATTACAGTATAAAAATCAGGGGCTTCGCAAAGCGAAGCCCCTGATTTTTATATATATAAATTAACGCACCAAAGTATTCTAAGCGAATGATTTGTATCTTTTATGCCAAACTTGCAGCAAGGTGAGTAGGCTCATTCAGTCAAAATGTAATATTTATACTGTAAAAACGATTAACATTTTTTAACAACATAGTGACAATATTATAAAACATGCTTCGTTAATGCAAAAGCATGAATGGCAACAGGATTCATAATCTGACAGGCATGTACTAAGGCATAAAATTTGATGTTAATAATTTAAAAATTCTAAATTTTTAATCTATGAAAGCAAAGAAAATCTTGATCTTTTTCCTTATTGCATTTGCAGGAGGCTTGTTTGCAATAGGGACTTCTATAGTAATTTCAAGAATTACTTTTAAACGAACAACTGTTCAACCAGAAATGGCACAAGTTACACCAGCATCATATGCTGTCAATTCGTCAAAATTATTTTCGGGTAATATGGATTTTACATCTGCAGCTGAAAAATCCGTGCATGCAGTAGTGCACATTATGACTGAATACCAGCAAAAGAGTTCAGTTTATGATGATTTTTTCGGAAACTTTTTTGATCCCTGGGGTAATTTTAATAATCCGGGCTATCAATATAAGCAAGCTCCAATAAAAGCATCTGGCTCAGGTGTTATTCTTTCGGATGATGGATATATTGTAACGAATAATCACGTAGTGAAAGATGCAAGCTATATTGAAGTTACGCTTAATGATAAAAGAACCTATCAGGGTAAATTAATAGGAGCAGATCCCGGAACTGATATAGCGTTAATCAAGATAGATGAAAAAGGACTTCCATTTCTTGGATATGGAAATTCGGACAGTGTAAAATTGGGAGAATGGGTGCTTGCAGTTGGAAATCCTTTTAACCTTACTTCAACTGTCACTGCCGGAATCATCAGTGCAAAAGCAAGGAACCTGAATATACTGGGGAAGAACTCAGCCATAGAATCATTTTTACAGACAGATGCTGCTGTCAATCCAGGCAATAGTGGCGGGGCTTTAGTCAATACTGACGGACAGCTGATCGGAATAAATGCTGCTATAGCTTCGAATACAGGTTCTTATGAAGGATATTCATTTGCAATTCCAGTGAATATCGTAAAGAAGGTTGTGGATGATCTGTTGCAATATGGTGAAGTACAAAGAGGATATCTGGGGGTTATGTTTGAAGAGATCGACAGCAAAGTTGCAAAAGAAAAGAACTTAAGCAAGGTTAAAGGATTGTATGTAACAGGTATTGTGCAGGGAAGTTCAGCTGCCGAAGCGGGGATCAGTGATGGAGATGTCGTTACAAAAATCGGTACTACTGAAGTAAACAGCACTTCTGAATTGCAGGAAGCTATTATTACGCATAGGCCCGGAGATAAGGTTTCCGTTACATATTCCCGCAATGGAGAGGAAAAAGAAGTCACTGTAACGTTGAAAAATAAAGATGGAAATACCAATATTGTAAAGAAAGATGAATCAAATGTGGCTTCCCTATTAGGCGGAACTTTTGAAATGGTTTCAAAAGATGATATGAAAGACCTGGGAATCAGCTATGGGTTAAAAATAACAAAGCTTGACGCTGGCCTGCTTCGCAGCGCAGGAATAAGAGAAGGTTTCATCATAACCAGTATTGATAAAAAACCTGTAAAGACACTGGATGACCTTTCTACAGCTTTAAAGGATAAAAAAGGCGGAATTTTGATAGAAGGGATTTATCAAAATGGGATGAGGGCTTATTACGGTTTTGGAATGTAACGTTTTTGGAATCATAAAACTCCTCTTTATCAATCAACTATAATGTTTGTAAATTATTTAGTTAATTATCTTTTGAATTCTAAAAAATTGTAATATCTTTGCAAAGCCTTTTGGTAAAAAGTATATACCTGATAATTAGGCAATTAAGATCGTAAGGGAAGAAAAATGAGACAACTCAAGATAACAAAATCGATCACCAACAGGGAAACCGCCTCTTTAGATAAATATCTCTCTGAAATTGGTAAAGAAGAATTAATCACAGCGGAACAAGAAGTACTATTAGCACAAAAAATCAAGACTGGAGACCAGAAAGCCCTTGAGAAACTGGCAAAAGCAAATTTGCGTTTTGTAGTTTCTGTTGCAAAGCAATATCAGAACCAAGGTTTGAGTTTGCCAGATTTAATTAATGAAGGAAACTTAGGACTGATTAAAGCAGCACAGCGTTTTGATGAAACACGAGGATTTAAATTCATCTCTTATGCTGTATGGTGGATCAGGCAATCAATTTTGCAAGCTCTGGCAGAGCAATCAAGAATTATCAGGTTGCCTTTGAATCAGGTTGGTTCTTTGAACAAGATATCAAAAGAGGTTTCACGTCTTGAACAAATGTATGAGCGACTACCTTCTTCTGACGAAATTGCCGATGCACTTGATCTGCCCGAAGAAAAAATAGCTGATGCATTAAAGATATCTACACGTCATTTTTCAGTTGATGCTCCGTTGGTGCAGGGTGAAGATTCAAGTTTTCTCGATGTATATGTGAATAATGAATCACCCAATGCTGATAGCGGGTTGATATTTGAATCGCTTTCCAAAGAAATCCAGAGGTCATTATCAACGCTTACAGAACGCGAAAGAGATATCATTAACCTGTATTTCGGAATTGGAATCAGTCATGGACTTACACTTGACGAAATCGGGGCTAAGTTTGACCTGACAAGAGAAAGGGTAAGACAGATAAAAGAAAAAGCCATCAGAAGGCTTAAGCACACAGCAAGAAGCAAACTGCTAAAATCCTATTTAGGACAGTAAAAACAAATATATTTTTCTTTAAGGAATATAATGTTCGTTAAAATTGAACGACATTGTATTCCTTTTTTTTATTTTTGCATTTATGAAGCCTAAAATATTAATAGCGGAAGATAATTACATCAACCAGAAATTGATGGAAAAGCTGTGTCAGTTTAAAGAATGGGAATGCAGGCTGGTGGAAGATGGCACAGAAGCAGTAAGTACGCTCAGGAAGGAGCATTTTGATGTAGTGCTTATGGATATCAGCATGCCCGATATGGATGGTTACCAGGCTACTCAGCTGATCAGGGAGTTTAATAAAGAAATCCCTATCATTGCAATTACTGCAAATGCAATAGAAGGCTTCCGTGAAAAATGTATCAATTGCGGAATGAATGATTATATTTCCAAGCCTTTCAGGAAGGGAGAACTTTTTGCAATCATAGAAAAGTATTTACCGGAAGCAAATTAATTCCTCCTGGTTTTATTCATTAAAGAAACTTTCGAATCCATTAAGGTCGAGGAAAGGAAACTTCTTCTTTAATTCCATTGTTTGTTTTTGCATGGTAACTTTGAACTTTTTATAAGAAGGGGTTTCTGTATGAAAAGGACGGTGGCTTTTAGCAATTATAAGTTTTTGAATTTCTTTCATAATATCCTTCGAATCATTTTCAATTAATGAATCTGAGAATTTGTTCCATATATAATCAATAGCTGATTTGTTTGGATGCAGCATATCTTCTGCATAAAACCTGTAATCGCGCAGGTCGTCCATCATTAATTCATAAGCTGGAAAATAATAACAACAGGTATTGTTTTTTATTATTTCATGAATGGCAACCGAAAGAACAGACTTGCTTAGCTGGTTCTCTTCAGCACCATCATTCCAGTGCCTCACAGGACTCAGGGTAAATATGATCTTTAACTTTGGATTTAATTTGTTAAGCTTTCCGATGGTTTTTAAATATGCCTCTTTTATAGTTTGAATATCAAGCAATGATTTTGTAAAAGTGTTAGATGGCAATTTATGGCAGTTGGCAACTACTTCATTTGTCTCATTAAGTTTATAAATATATGCCGAACCAAATGTGATAAAAAGAAAATCAGCATGGGTAAGAAATTCAGAAGCAGCGGATATTTCGGCATTGATATTTTTTAAGCATTTATTTTTATCAGTATCGGAGAACCTTCCGTGATGATGAAAACTGAACCATACATCGTTATATTGCCGCAAGTCGCCTTCGCTGAATTTTTTCCCATCCATCATATATTCCAGGCATTCATTTATTGAAATTGGATTATAAAGTATTCCGGTTGGATTTTGAACAAGCTGAAATTTCAATTCCTTCATATAATTACCGATATTCTCAGTAAAACACGAACCGATGAAAATACTTTTTGAATGGTAGTTTAATTTAAAAGGAAATTCAGGAATAGTAAAAGTAGTTCTGAAATCACTCATTGCATTGTGTTTTGCCTGCAATATATAAAATTATTGAATATTGGAAGTAGAATTCATAGCAAACTTCATTATTCAAAGTTTCTGCCTACCGGTAAATAAAATTATCAGATGTATTATGCCACATGCAATTGAGGCATGCCTCACTACTTGCTTTGTCGTCCGGTCAGGGGGAAGCGGAAAATTTTCTATTTTTTTCTTAGTTGTTCGTAAGTATCGCAGCGAAAACAACTGTTTTTATTTCGATTCTAAGAAAAATTGCTAATATTTAAACTGTTTTTGCTATAACCTTAAGTGTAAAAGCAGCAATAAATGGGGGAAACAGGCTTTCGACTAAATTTTTTTCGATGAATTGCTTTTACAATGGAAATAAATTCTATATTATAGGCATATATATTTAGTAGATATGCTGTAATGGCTTAAGTCCGGGGTTAAAATTTCAGTATCTTATACACATTATTATAATCGTGCGAAACGAACTGTATAAAATAGTGAGCGTTTGACAAAAAATTAAAATCAACATCAAAGGAATAATTAGTGTTAATATCCTCAACATCCCTGGAATAAACCATTCTTCCCAAAACATCGTACACTTTCATTTGTGCCGAATGGCAGGTAAAGTTCTTAATATTAATGTGCATGATATTTGAATTCGGGTCGTTATCGGGAATGAATTGCACAGTGGGCGCTGTGGCAGCGCAATCGGCATATTTCCAGTCGTAATATTTATAATTCCCGTTAAAGTCAGTCTGCTTTAGCCTGTAATACGCAGCGCTGTTGGAATACTGGTTGTTTTTTACAGAATAATACTTTGGCTCATTGCTGTTCCCCGCACCCTGAACAGTTGCTATTGTTACCCAGTTTTCAGCGTCGGTACTGCATTCCACATTGAAATAAGCATTATTGGTTTCGGAAGCCGTTGCCCAGTATATTTCAACACCTGTATTGTCGATGCAATTCACCTGAAAAGTTAAAAGCTCAACAGGCAGAGAAAGTGAGCAGGGAACAAAAAATATATTATCAAGGCCGAAATCATTACCGTTGGCAATGGTGTTTTTATTAATAATGCTGATATCTGCCGTAGTGTGTGTGCCTGAATTCCATGTAGCATAGAACTGTAACCAGTGATTATTTGTATCGGCAGAAGCTGTGAATATGCTTCCTATAGTTAAATTACCAACTAAAAATTGCAGTTGCGCAGGGTTAAGAGGATGTACCGAGCAAACCCAGGTGGTGAAAAAATATACGGTGTTAGGAAAAACTGTGATGTTTTCTTCCCAAACCTTTACGTTGGCAGTCTTATTGCCATTCACCACCATAAAGTAACTGGAATCACCAACAGGCTTTGTATTATGCGACCAGCTCGGATGCACATCATAAGCGCAGGGAACTACTGAATAAGTTCCTTCAGCCCAGCATTCACTGTGTAAATCCTGATCCATTTCATAAGTGTATTGGCTTGTAAATCCTACATTTCCCAAGCTAAAGCTGCAATTTGCAACCTGGTTGGTGCCGTTGATAATATAGCCCGTAGGGCATTGAGCGTAAGAGAAAAAGTTAAATGATATCAGAAATATCGCTGATAATAATGTTATACATGTTTTATTAATTAATGGGTTTGTTTTCGCTGAAACTGCATTTGTTTTTTTCATTTTACTTCCCTCCCATTCTTTTTTTTCTTTATTTTTATTGTGTATTCAAATTTTTATTATTTTTGCTTATTATTAACAAATTTTCCTTTTTCTGTCAAACTAATTTTTGTACTAAGATACATTATTGTTTATAAAAAGTCAATTATTTTAACTTATATTTTTAACAAATAAGTGTTTTTACTATAATAATTTCATTAAATCATTAAATTTATGGGAAACAATTCTTCAGAAAAAATCGATATTGATAAAACAGATTCGGAAATTATATCTGTTCTATTAAAGGATGCAAAAAGGACGTATAGTGAAATAGCAGAACAACTGGGTATTTCAACGAGTACGGTTCATATCAGAATAAAAAAACTGGAAGCATTAAATATTATTAAGGGATATAACCTTAAAGTGGATTTTGCTAAGCTGGGAATGAGCATTACGGCTTTTATCGGGTTTACAATTAATCCTAAACTTCATAAAGAGATAACTGCGGAATTATTAAAAATAGAGGAAATCGTTGACCTGCATCATACTACAGGTAATTTTCATATGCTTGCAAAATTAATATGCAAGGATTCGGAAAAACTTAAAGAAATATTACAAAATAATTTTACTGCAATTGCAGGTATTGAAAAAACTGAAACAATGATATCGTTAGAAGAAATATTGCATAGTTATTAGTTAATATATCTTTCCCTGAAATTGTTCAAAACATCGAACAATTAAATAATTAAACCATCTGGCGGTTCCAGTATTTAAAAAATGAAAAAACTTTCCGTATCAATTTGTTTAATGTTTATTTCGGCATTGAGTTTTTCACAGTGGACTGCTATTAATAGCGGAACAGCCAAAGATTTGAATTCGGTTTATTTCACTTCTCCGGATACGGGTTATATTGTTGGTGATACAGGATTAATTTTTACAACAAATAATGCAGGAATTAACTGGACTGCACAAACAAGCGGAACAACCAGTCATTTATTTTCAGTTTGTTTCACCAATGCCGATTCAGGATATGCTGTCGGCGATACCGGGGTAATTCTTAAAACAAATAATGCCGGAACTAACTGGACAAAGCAAATAAGCGGAACAACTTATCGATTAAATTCAGTTTATTTCGTTAATGATTCTACGGGTTATGCAGTCGGGGGTAATGGAACCATTTTGAAAACATTCTTCGGAGGCACAAGCTGGGTACCTTATCACTGCGGAACAACTGATTGGCTAAATTCGGTTTTTTTTACCGAAGCCGATACCGGCTATATTGTTGATGATACAGGCTCCGTTCTTAATACAACAAGTGGTTGCGCAAGCTGGACAGTTCAGATAAATGTATCAGATGTTAATTTAAAGTCGGTTTTTTTCATCAATACAGATACTGGTTATGCTGTTGGTGATGGAATTATTATTAATACAGTCAATGGAGGTGCAGACTGGACAGCCCAACTTACCGGAATACCGGGAATTCTGAATTCAGTTTATTTTGTTAATGCTGATATTGGTTATGCCGTTGGTTATAATTATGATAATGGAGTGGGACTAATTTATACAACAATCAATGGCGGTTCAAACTGGGTATCACAAATAAGTGGGGTTTCTGATCCTTTAACTTCGGTTTATTTTACCAATGCCAATACAGGTTATGCTGTTGGCAGTAGTGGAACAATTATTAAAACTACAGATGGAGGTGCTGGTATTTCAGAATTATCTGTTGGAAATAACAACATCAATATTTATCCAAATCCTGTATCTGATTATTTACAAATACAAACTGCCTTACAGATTAATAAAGTTGAATTAGAGGACATCACAGGAAAACTGCTTCAAGTAACTTCTGCTAAAAATATTGATTGTAGTTACTTTGCAAATGGGATTTATTTAATAAAAATATTTACTAAAAACGCAGTTGCTGTAAAGAAATTTATTAAAGAATAAAAGAGCAATTCATCACCTTAACAATTGCATTTCCCGGTCTGTTCATTTCTTTTAAAATCATTTTTATTCCATATAAATTTTATTCACTAATTTGCGAAGGTATTTTTTCAAAAAAATCATACCATTATGCCTTCATCTAAATATATCTTTGTTACAGGCGGTGTTACATCTTCCCTCGGAAAAGGAATCATTTCAGCATCTCTTGCAAAATTATTACAAGC
>JBEKEO010000080.1:0-12501 GCA_050013795.1 Bacteroidales bacterium | reverse complement strand
GCTATCAGCCCGGTATCCCGCAAAAAGAGTATCACCGGTTGGAATAGTATTGCAACCGTTATAAATTATCTCGGCAGAAACATTCTCGGAATTGGTCATTCCGCAGGCAGTAACAGGAGATATAACATTTACCATCTGGAAATCATTATTCTTGCATTTATATTGCATGAAAGCAGCTTCAGTTCCAACAGCATCGCTGCCATAAGATATATACATATATCCACTAATACCCCAGGTTGAGCCCCAAGAATTTCTTAATATCCAGTAACCGCCACCGGATACAGATGCACTGTCAACCCAACCGACAAGACAAACTGCATGATCCGTGTTGGTATTATGTTCCGTTAATATTCCACTGGTATACGATTGCCATGCGCCGCTTGAAGCATCAACGGCAACCCAGATCGGGCCATAATAAAATATGGCTTCTTTCATACTGGCATCTGACGGGATGTAATCGGCATTTTCTCCCGGAACAAAAGCCCAGCTGTTAATTGTCTCATGATATACATAAGGCCCTCCGCATGCTCCTGCAGTTCCACCGCCTTCAGTTGTAGTCCAGGGATCTTCCGATTCATAAACAGCTCCTTTAGGAGGCATCCAATAATCCAAGGGGCAATCGCCGCCATTGCAACCATAATATGCAACATCACAATTTGTTAGGTATTCTTCTGAAATATCCCTGACGGAGTCATCGGTTATTTTAATATTGCATTCAAAAACGCCGCATCCTGCAAAAGCCCAGCAATCGCCGCACTGCTGCTGATTAGCAATTGGAGTGCATTTCGGCCGCCAGTCAAAATGAGAGGGAAGCGAAGATGATGTTGAAGTTTTATGATTATTAAAAGTTTGCTTTAAAGGAGGCTTATAGCTTCCTGTATATTTTCCTCCTGATATTACATATACGGTAAAATTATCAATGGCAGGCTTATCTTTTTCCCATGGGCGTCTTAACGCTAATGTAAGTTCGGTTGTTCCTGTTGTTGTGCCTTCATACCTGATAATCCTGTTGCCTGATTGCCCGACCATTTTATGCTTAATTGATTTACCTGAAAATGGATTATCAATGAAATCACTTCCTCCGATTTGAGCTATCGTTTTACTGATAGTTTTATTATCAGAAGCAGTAGCTTCGCACCATGTATAACCGCTTGACGGGATCTCAGGCAGGTTTATTTCCAGTACCTGGTCAGGCGCAAGAGCAATGGTTTGCCCTGCATCTGTCTTAGAAAGCTGAACGAAATTCTGGCCATTTGTGCTTGAAACAATCAAAACAGCAAATAATGCAAATAAAATAGTAAATACTTTTTTCATAATTTTTTGTTTTAGTTATATAATTACTATTATTAAGGATTTTGGGTTTACTCCTGATTTGATACTGTAAATGTAAAATAAATTTCACAAACAACACTAATTAATGTGTTTTTTAACAGAGTGATAATTATTTTATAAGGTTGTATCGGCAGTCAATTTAATTTGAACTGACCTGTCTGGCTAAAAGCCGGATAGTAACAACAATAATTGAAAAACAGTTTATACTTTTTTCCTGATATCTTCCCAGTCCTTATCGGAGATCTTTGCTCCTATCTGTTCTATAACATGCTTCCCGAGAAGCGAGCCTATTCTTCCGCATTCGGTCATGGAAATTTCATTTAATAAACCATAAAGAAATCCTGCGGCATACAGGTCTCCTGCGCCTGTTGTGTCAACAACATTGGCTTGTAAGGGGTCGATCTTGTATACTTCTCCTCCTGTTTTGATAAGGGAACCTTCTTTTCCTGTTTTCACAACAGCTACATCGCACCATTCGGCTATGTGATGCACGGCATCTTCAGGATGAACACCCGTCATGGCTTTAGCTTCATCTTCATTTGCGAAAATAATATCCGCATAGTTCTTACTTATATAGGTAAGAAAATCTTTATGCGCTTCCACCACATTAAAGCTGGCAAGGTCGAGCGAAACTTTAAGCCCGCTTTTCTTAGCCATGTCGCAGGCAGTTTCTATTAACGAATAATTCTGTAAAAGATAACCTTCAATATGAAGCAGGTCGTATCCATTGAAGAATTCAGGTTTCATATCATGCGCAGTAAGTTCAACTGCAGCTCCAAGATGCACAGCAAATGTCCTTTCGCCGTCAGGGCTGACAAGGGCAACGGCAACACCCGAATCATCAGTGCTTTCAAGCAAGCATGTTTTGATATTGCTTTTCTCCATGTCTTCTTTAAAGTATTTTCCCATTTCATCCCTGCCTATCTTGCCTATAAAACCGCTTTCAATGCCAAGGCGGGCAAGCCCGTGAATGGTATTGGCAGCAGAACCTCCGCTGGCTATTGTGCGCGGGAACTTCTTTGTTTTTTCTATAATGGCGCGTGAAACATTCTTATCAACAAGTTGCATGCTTCCTTTGGGCAAATTAAGGTCTTTGAGCAGAGCATCATCTTCGATGCGTGTCATCAGGTCTACCAGGGCATTTCCAATGCCGATAACTTTTTTCATCCGTATTATATTTTTTAAATTTTTACAAATATATTGTTTATTTCAAATCAATGGTTTAATTTTGCGCTCCTTAAATACTCCTCCTTAGCTCAGTTGGTTAGAGCATCTGACTGTTAATCAGAGGGTCGCAAGTTCAAGTCTTGCAGGGGGAGCACTACTGGAAGTCCTTCGTTTTCTAAAGTGACTTCCTTTTTATTTTCTGTTTTTATTCATTCCAAAAAACTTCGTGCTTACTGTGAATAAGGAAGAGATTATTCCCTTTTATTTTTTTTATTCTGTAAAAATACTTCGATCCAATTTTATTCTATGTTAAATCCTTAATTTGATGGTCAAATTAGGCTAACATTTCTATACAGTTTCTTATATCTTTGTCAAAATATTTCATCTATCTATTTCCTTAATTTATTCATTAATTCTGGCAACTATTTATAATATTTCCGACAATGCCACATTCAAAAATATGTTTATCGAATGTGGGCTTATGTTTTCGAAACATACGGAAAACATAATTCCAAAGTTCCGTGAAAGTGAAATGGATCTTGTAAATCCAGAAAAGAATTTCTTTTTTAAATCTGGTGGTGTTTTTGAAAGATTTATAGCTGTAAACGATGGTGAAGTTGTCGGAAGGATTTCTGCCATGATCAATCCGCGAATGAACTTTGAAGAAAAGCATACCGGGCTGATTGGCTTATTTGAATGTGTAAACGAATATGCTGTGGCTGAAAATTTATTGAATAAAGCAATTGACTGGCTTCGTAATAAAGAATGTGAAATTGTTATAGGCCCTGTTGATTTTTCCATTTGGCATAATTACAGGTTCCAGACAAGCGGTTTTGATGAGAAACCATATATAGGCGAACCGCGTAACCCTGAATATTACCCTGAATTATTTACCAGGTATGGTTTCGAACCTTGCTTTGAATGGCAAACACGCATTGTGGATAAAAGCGGGATGAGAACATTCATTAAAAATCAATCCGAACAACTGCAACTGTTTGATAAACTTGGGTATAAAGCTTTATCTTTTACTAAAAAAAACGAAAAGAAGTTCTTTGATATTTCATATGATTTGGTAACAGAAATATATCGGAGTTTTGCTGGTTTTTCAGGAATATCAAAGAAAGATTATTATGAAATGTATAGTTCGGTCCTTTCACTTTTAGATAAGGATGCGTCATTTATAGGCGTAGATCCTTCAGGCAATCCAATTGGATTTTTGTTCGTATTAAAGGACCGCGTAACAGCTTTGATGAAAATGAACGGGAAAACGAATTTCCTGGCGAAAATAAAATACCTGTTTAATTCAGGTAAATCTGAATATGCAAACATTTACCAGGGAGGGATAAAAATAAACGCCATCAGGCAGGCTATGGTCATAGGAAATAAAAAATATGACATGCCGTTGAATCTGGGAAGAGTAGCAATAAGCAAGTCAATGGAAGCCATATGCGATTCTGAAAAATATAAGTTTGCCATATTCCCATTAATGCGGGAAAATGCTCCTAACAGGCATTATACGGATGAGCTGTATGTTAAGATGCGAACACATCATTTATTTAATATAAAATTGTAATTCAATGAATTTTCTGAAACGGTTAGTTGTTTATTTTAAGGAAATGTTTCCCTTATCTGTTTATGTCCCTTTTTCCGTTTTGTCATATTATAGCCTTTATTTCCTGACAATGGAAGTATTAGGAATGAAACCACTGGTATTGCCTTTGAGTTCGTTATGCGGATTGTTCACTGTTTTTGGGACGATGCTTTTATTCAGGATAGCCGATGAGTTTAAAGATGCAGCTACCGATAAGATTTTATTTCCCGACAGACCTTTGCCAAGTGGTGCCGTACGATTTAATGATATCAGGATACTCGGCATAATTATTTTTATTTTAATGTTTGTGATGAATGTCATTTTCATTTCCTTTTGGATACCATTTGCAATAATCGTCCTTTATGGATTCCTGACTTTTAAATGGTTTTTCATGGAAAAACATATCAGGAATAGTTTATTATTGGCTGTTATTACGCATCAACCCCTGACATTAATTGTAAATATTTACGCTGTATGCACAGTGTTTCATGTGACAGGGCATACAGTATTTTCTTTTCCTGTTATTTGTACAATATTGATTTTCTTTCTGCCTGTCCTGGCATGGGAAACTTCACGGAAAATAAAGCCACGCGGAGAAGAAACGGATTATGTCACCTATTCTAAATTATTTGGACCTGTGAAAGCGGCACTGCTGCCATTGCTCAGTATGATGTGTGCAATAGTTCTCCTTTGCTTAATATCTCTGAACCTTGATTTTTCAATTGTGTTTTATTTGCTATTGACATGTACGGCCATAATATTCCTGTTCTTCTATTTAAGGTTTATGATAAACCCGGTGAAAAAGAACCTGACTCTTAAAAGCATTACCGAGTACGTAAGTATAGCATTGTTTATCCTGATACTTTCAGAATTGTTTATTAATAAGGGTGTTCATATAGCATGGTGATACTGACAACTGAAAAGATATCTTCAAACAGGTCATTTCTCAAAATATGCGGAGGGAAGGCTTTTAATCTTTTTTTATTGAAAGAAGCAGGATTCCATGTACCGGATTTTATAGTCATTCCTGCAAATGAAATAAACAAGCAGATACAGGGCATCTCCAGAGAAATAAACCTTCTTCTGAATAATATTGCAGAACATTCAGATGAAGATATTTTGAAAATATCAGAAGAAATTGAAAAACTGATATGCAACTTTCAATTGGCTGTTGATTTTGAAAATGAAATAAAGGCTGAAGCTTTAAAGGCATTTGGCAATAACTACATAGTTTCTGTTCGCTCATCTGCTTTGCAGGAAGATAAACATGATTATTCTTTTGCAGGCCAATTCTCTTCTTTTATGGATGTTTCTGAAAGCGGACTGTTACAAAAAATAAAATTATGCATAGCTTCTGCATTTAGCGCAAGGGTAATTAAATATAAACTCCTTAATAATATTAATCTTAATGAATTTTCTATTGCTGTGATTGTTCAGAAAATGATCACTGCGAAAGTCTCCGGAATAATTTTCAGCAGGAATGTTACAGATAATTTGAATGAAGTGTTGATTGAGGCAGGTTTTGGCGCCGGTGAAGGAGTGGTGAATAATACAACAGACACTGACAGCTATTACATTGACAGGGATTCACGCCGTATTAGGAAAATGGTCTTTTCAGAAAGATTAAGTTTGGCTGGTGCTAATGAAAATAATGATAAAATATCACCAAAAGAAGTTCCTGTAAACAGCAATCTCTCAGTCGATACTTTGTCGGAAGAACAGGTAATAAAACTTTCGGAAGCTATATTAAAAATTGAGGATTTGCAACAATCTCCTCAGGATGTAGAGTTTTCTATCGATAATGAAAACCATATTTATTTCCTGCAGGCAAGGCAAATAACCACAATACAAACGGACCAAATTAAAATTATTGACAATACAAATATTGTGGAATCGTATCCCGGGATAACTTTGCCATTATCTTTTTCATTTGCCCTTGAAGCATACAAGCAGGTTTTTACAAGTGCTGCGGGACTTTTTAAACTATCACAAAAACAAGTAGCGAAATTTAATACCGCTGTTTCGGAACTTATTACACATGTTCAGGGGCGTGTTTATTATAACCTTCACCACTGGTACAAGATGGTTCAAATGGTTGTTTCCAGCAGTGAAAATTTAAGGGCATGGGAAACCCTTATAGGAGTTAATAAAAAGACCACAACAAGGAAACATGTTTCTTTGTGGAAGAAGATCCGTTCAGCATATATTACTGTTTCATTGCTTATTAATTACAGGAAGCTGATTAGGCAATTCTTTGTCTCATTCAATGAAGAATATTCTGTAATGCGCAATTATGCTGACTCTATGCGGTCACTTAATCAGAACGCTAACCAGATTTTTAATTTCTACAAAAAACATTCTAAAAGACTTTTTCAATGCTGGGCGCCAACCATTATGAATGATTTCTTTACCTTTAAAATGTACGATTTATTAAAAAAACATTTGCATTCTTACGGGTTTAAAGATGAAGATAACATTGCTAACGACCTACTTTGCGGAACAGACGGGGTAGAAAGCGAAAAGCCTGTTATCTGTCTACTGAAGATGAAAGAAATGGTTATTCATGACAATGGATTGTTGGCGTTATTCAATAAATCAGGTTCTCAAATAATCTCAGCATTGAATAATGGAGGTTTTCCCGCTTTCAAAATAACGTTTGATGATTATATTAAAAAATACGGTGACAGGATACTGCAGGAATTAAAGCTTGAAACTATCAACCTTAGAATGAATAGGGAAATACTTGTAACTATGATAAAAGATCAGTTGCAGGTTGGAGCAACAGCTGAAATGATAAAAGAAAAACAATTTAAGATAAGAACAGAAGCTGAAGCAAAGGTCGCTTCCAAACAAAAATGGTCACTTAAAACATGGTATTATAAACGTATTCGGAAGTTCGCAGAGGAAGCAGTTAAGAACAGGGAGAATATGCGCTTTGCACGTACCAGGGCTTATGGAGTGGTTAAAGAATGCTTTCTGGCAATAGGGGAAAGAATGGCTGAAGATAATATAATTGAGCAGGCACGTGATGTGTTTTACCTCACATTGGATGACCTCCGTTCATATTCCTTAAATAGAGATAGGAATGACAGGAAAGAAATTATCAGGAAAAGAAAACAACAGTTCTCGGATTTCGAAAAAAATGAATTACCCGACAGGATAATGTATACAGGTGAAATGATTCCATTGCAAAAGATTAAGTTAAAAGAAATGACATCTGACAAAAATAATTTTCATGGAATTTGTGTTTCAGGTGGCAGGGTAAAAGCAAAAGCCATTGTTATTAAATATCCTGATATTGGAATAAAGATCGATGGTGAAATACTTGTGACAAGGATGACCGATCCGGGATGGATTTTTTTGATGTCAAGAGCAGGCGGGTTAATAAGCGAAAAAGGATCACTTTTATCTCATACTGCAATTGTCGGGCGTGAGCTTGGTATCCCTACGATGGTGGGTGTTGCCGGAGCTACGAAAAATATCAATACAAATGATCTGATAGAAATGGATGCTGATAATGGAGTAATCAGTATTATTCAGAAAAATAAAGAATGAAAAATATTATCATTGTTTTCCTTGTAAATTTCCTGATAGGATCTATCGGTTTATTTGGGTTTATCCGCAGGAAAAATATTGACAGCAAATCGCAAGTGAACAAGAAATATTTTTCTTATTTGATTATCGTTTTTTTACTTCTAACACTCATTCGTTATTCAGGGCTTTATTTGCCGCTTATTTTTGGTATTATTGTTTTAACAGGAGCTTACGAAATATTTAGAATTGCAAAGACCCATAAATCTATTTTGATTTTAAGTTTAATATTTTTCCTGGTCGAAGGATTTTTCTTTGTAAAGTTCGCAACTGTAAAATGGGAAATTGTTGCATGGGTATATATACTTGTTGCCACCTTTGACGGTTATTGCCAGATATGTGGGCAGTTGTTCGGGAAGACCCTTATGGTTCCTAAAATAAGTCCGCGAAAGACATGGGAAGGATTAATTGGAGGCATCGTGCTGACCTATATTTCAGCTTACTTTTTGCAAAGGATACTGCCACAGTATTATTTAATGGTGCTCCTGGTAATTGTTACAGCATTATCAGGCGACCTGCTTGCCTCTTACCTGAAACGTTTGGTAAAGGAAAAGGAATATGGTAATCTTATTCCCGGTCATGGAGGAATTATGGACAGGTTTGACAGTTTTATTCTTTGCGGCTGCCTGTTTGAAATATTAAATATTATTTTTGAATTTCAATAAATTAATTCAAATGTCAAATTTTACTGCATTCCTGTTCCTATCAGCATGTTTTCTTGCTATCCTTTTTGCAGGAGAAGTTTTATATAAATATTTCCATTTGCCTGCTGAATTATCAAGAAAATTTTCACATATATCTTCAGCCATAATAGCTTGCACATTCCCTTTCTTACTTAGCTCTCACTGGTGGGTTATGGCTATTGGTTTTTCTTTCCTGTTATTGTTATATCTAAGCGAAAAGTTCAATTTTCTTAAAAGCATTAATTCGATTGAGAGAAAAACTTTCGGAAGTGTATTATATCCAATAGCAATTTATTTATGTTTTATTTTGAACCAGGTTCTGGTAAAGAATAACGGACAATACCAGTTTTATTTTGCTTCGTTAATGATACTTGGTATTTCAGATCCATTAGCAGCAATAGTTGGCGGTAAATATCCCATATTTAGATTTCAAAAAATAGCAGTGGGAAAATCTATAGGCGGTAGTTTGGCTTTTTTTATAGCTGCATTTATTATTTCATTTTCCTTTTTAACTCTTGATAATAAAATTCTGATTTGTCTGGCTGTTTCTTTATTGTCAACATTGGCAGAACTTTTTAGTTATAATGGCTTTGATAATTTATTTGTTCCATTGAGTTGCTATTTATTATTTTATATTTTTAATTAAAATCATTTTGAATAATAAGGTTTTTGATATAGCATGTTTTTCGAAGATTTGTAAGAACAGGGAAAAATCGTTCTTGCATTTCAACGGCTGGTATTATGTTATAGTGGTAATAGTGATGATACTTTGTTCCTCCTTTATTGCACCTGATAATGATTGGAAATTAGAAAAAGACAAGGATGGCATAAAAATTTATACACGATATCTGGGTGGTTCAGATTATAAAGAAGTAAAAACCCAGTTAATTGTAAAATCAACTCTTGCAGGAGTTGTAAAGGTATTGAATGATGTCCCTTCATTTACTCAATGGGCTTATAATTGCAAAGTATCGAAACTGTTGAAAAGTATTGGTTCGGCTGAATATTACGCTTATTGTCTTTATAGCGTTCCATGGCCCGCCGACGACAGGGATGAAATAACTCACAGTGTGATGACACAGGACCCGCTTACAAAAGTGATCACAATAAAAAGAACCGGTGAGAAAGGTTTTATCCCTGAATGTAGTGGAATTGTAAGGATTAAATCGGTGAATGCTACAATTACAGTAAAGCCTTTAAATAACGGTGATGAGCAAATAACATTCCAGGTACTTATGGACCCCGGTGGAATAGTTCCCGCTTTTATTGTGAATATGTTTATAGCCAATGCTCCTTATGTTTCTTTTATGAATTTTAAAAAAATTTTAAGCCTGCCGGAGAATTATAATTACAGATCCGAAGAAATAATTGAGCCATAGCCAATAAATTTACTGAAATGAATTTACTGATTCTCAACCTGTATGTTAGTTGGGGCGCTAAGTAGTATATGACACTTCAAGTCTTCCTGTTAATGATGGCTGAATTGGAATTGAAGAAAAAATAATAATGCAATTTACTGAATGCCGTTTTTACAAACTATGCCAAACGAGGAATCTGAAAAATGGAAAAATAGTTTTGCGCAACATCACTAATTAAATATTTTTCAGATTGGTATTGTTTCTTTACTTTTATGGCTTAATTCTAAAAACAAATAAATATGAAAACAAAACATTTACTTTTTTTTACAGCATTAATGCTTGCTTTTTTACCCGGGTTTACCCAGGTTACCCTTACATTTGCCAACAGCGGATTTGTGCCAGGTGATATAGTTGTACAGTATGCAGCCGATACAACAGGTGTTGTTCCCGGAACAACGGGAGCGAACCATACTTGGAGTTTCGGAAGCCTTGCAATCGATACTACATCTACCACTACGGATTATGTAGCTCCTTCATCTACTCCTTATGCTTCTTATTTCCCGACAGCAAATGTTGCTGCCTCCTCCGGAAGTAATTATGAATATTTTATAATCAATTCAACAGGGGTTACTGTTCTTGGCAGTTATTCTTCCAGTGCTTCAATGGTATACAGCAATACTGAAAAAGCATGGTCTTTCCCCTTTGCTTATACAAACAGTTCTACCGACAATTTTGCATGTACATTCATTTCATCGGGAATTACATTTTACAGAACCGGCACTATTACAACCACTGCCGATGGATGGGGTACTCTTGTAATGCCCGGTGGTTCGCATAATACGCTCCGGTTAAAAATGGTACAGGATATAGTTGATTCAACAGTTTCATATGGCAATTGGACATATCATATAGAAACGTATATGTGGTACGACGGTATTGACAAAACTCCATTGCTTGAGATAAGCGAAGCAACTGAAAACGTAATGGCAAGTATTTATTATTCCAAGACTGTAAGTGTTGCACAATCGGCAGCGGGAATCAATAGTTATAATAACGGGTTAACGGCGCTGAATCTATTTCCTAATCCTGCTTCAGATAATGTAACGCTTACTGTAGCTTCAAAAAATGCAGTAACAGCCGCGATATGCATACTTGATGCAGAAGGAAAAACTGTAAAACAAATTAATTATGAGCTTGCTGAAAACGGTCTTAACCAGTTAAGGCTTGATATTGCATACCTTGCAAAAGGGATGTATCTTGTAAGGGTTGCTACCCCAAAGGGAATTTTGTATAAAAAGCTGATAAAAAATTAAGCCTGTCTTATTCCTGATAAGAAGACCGGTTATTTAACCGGTCTTCTTTTTGCAATGCATTAATATTGCTGAATTGGAAGTGAAGAAAAATAATAATTCAGAGGTGAGAATGCAGAAGTGAGATTGAGGATATAATAAACTTAAAATTGCAATTTACAGTTAACGTTGCTGCAATCTATGCCAAACAGGGTGCTAATGTTCTAACTCAACCAAACCTTCTGTATGATTTAATTCCTTCTTGCTAACATAGCCCTTCTTATCATATTCCATATAAAAATCCCAACGCCTCATGCTAACCCCATAGCCTATCATTTCTTCTTTTATAAACTTTCCGTTTGAATCGGTATAACCTTGTATATTGTATGAACTTTTCTCGTTTTTACCATCCATTACTTTTACATCAACGAATACACTATCCAATGGCTGCTGTGTTTGTTTGTCAACAATAGTTACAGAAAACTTTTTCGGCCCTTCGCAGGAAGCCAAAACAAAACTTAAAAGTAAGATGATAATTGTAAATTTAATTTTTTTCATGTGCTTCTTTTTTGTTTGCTCACGTCCTATTTTTTTATAATCTTTATCTCCACCCGACGGTTTGTTTCCCTGTCCTTCTCGGTTATTTCATCCTTAATAATCTTATTGCTGTGACCGAATCCTTTATAGGAAAGTCGTGAAGCATCAATACCATTTTTTCTTAAATAATAATAAATCGCTTTTGCCCGATTCACAGAAAGTTCAGGTTTATCAGTATCCAAATCTATTCCATCTGCCATACCGTTATCACAGCAAACATAGCCTTGTATCTCGATTACCATTAACGGATTTGCATTTAGTGTATTCAATAATCGCTGTAATGCCCCTTTTGATTGGGGAAGTAAATTATGCCTTCCGCCTTCGAAATTTAAATTTTCAAGTTTGAAGGATGATCCAACTTTAATATTACTAATATTTAATGTGGTTGTATCAGATAACAGGGTATCAGCTTTAACAATCGGTTTCATTTCCTTATAAACAAAAAGTATCTCCACAAGCCTGTTTAATGCACGCTCATCTTCATTTGCATTATTATTTAATGGAAATCTTTTGCCAAGCGCTTTAATGCTTATTTGATTTATATTGAGTTTTTTTGAGAGCAAATATTGTTTTACTTTAAGAGCTCTTTTTAAAGAAAGAGTATCATTATATATGTAACTGCCAACCGTATCGCAATGTGCTTCTATTTGTACCTTGCTTATATTAGAGTTTTGCAATAAATTATCAATTTTGCTTTTGTAAATATCATCCAATGTATAATCATTGAATTTGAAATAGACTAAAAGTTTGTCTGTTTTTTGAGCAGAACAAATAATAACCGGAACACTAAATAATAATAAAATAATTATCTTTTTCATTTCTGATAATTTGCCGCTACTTTTAAGTATTGCTTGCATTCATTCTTCCCACATGCAGATGAGCGCGAAACGTAT
>JBEKEO010000079.1:0-11739 GCA_050013795.1 Bacteroidales bacterium | reverse complement strand
AAGAAGTTTTAACAACGACAACAGGAACGACGACAGAAAAAGTTACAGGAAATATTAACTGTAAGCATAGCTGCTAATATTTTCTTATTATTGATAAATCTTATTGCAGTTATTTTTTTCTATTCCAAACAAATACGAGCAACAATCATTGATTGTTGCTCGTATTTGTATTATAAATTAATAAATGATACGGGCGGTTCTTCGCCCGTTTTATATTTTAATTACGACAAATTTATTTAATACTTTTTAGCTTTTCTTTTAAATCCCCTGTCTTTTTCAAAACGTTTTTCTACTTTGTCGTTTTTCTTCTTCTTAAAGAAACCTCCGCCCTCATTATCTTTTCTATGATTTCGGTCAAAGCTTCTATGTGAAGTGTCTTTCTCTTTCCTCTTTTCATAAGGAGGTTTATTATCATGACCGGATTCTATTACATGCTCAGGATTTCTTTCTTTGCGGAACTTTTTATCGCCATCGTTATTACTATCCTTCCTGAAACTTTTATCTTTTTCCGGCTTATTATTCCTGTATGATTCTTTCCTTTCAGGATACTTGTCTTTTTTGTCTTCTAGTGATTCAGCAGGTCTTTCAGAAGCCCTTTCAACTATGACTTTCCTGTCGTTTATTTTTGCCTTACATAAGGATGTAATTACTTCTTCAGCAAATCCTTCTTCAACTTCAAAAAAGGAAAAACTTTTCTTCAAGTCAATCCTGCCGATAGGAACTTTTAATCCTCGTGTGTTTGAATTAATGAGGCTTATTATTTCAGCAGGATAGATGCCATCCATCTTTCCGAAATTAATAAACAAACGTGTATAACCTTTGCCAGCCATATTCTCAAAATCGTTGCGTTTTCTCTTTGCTTTCCAGTCACCGCCTCGTTCTTCGGTAGCATTAATATCAACGGAATTCTTATAATATTCAAGAAACCTGTTAAATTCAAGCGCTACAAAACGGGTAATGACATCTTCCTTATCAAGCCATTCAAGCTTCTTGAAAATGGGAGGTAGGTAGGTATTGATCTGTGAATAATCAATATCTACATTTTCCATCTTATCAATAAAATAAAAAAGTTGTTTCTCACATATCTCGCGTCCTGCTGGAACGCTGGCATGTGTAAAGGTTTTTCCTATCTTCTTCTCGATGATCTTTAACTGATTCTTCTCTTTAAGGTTAACAATAGCAATGGAAATCCCCGCTTTCCCTGTGCGTCCGGTACGTCCACTCCTGTGCGTGTAAACATCCAGCTCATCGGGCAGGTTATAGTGAATAATGTGTGTAAGGTCGTCCACATCGAGTCCACGCGCTGCAACATCAGTAGCCACAAGCATTTGAATATTGCGAATGCGAAACTTCTGCATCACTGAATCCCGTTGCCCTTGCGAAAGGTCCCCGTGCAAAGCATCAGCATTGTAACCGTCGGCAATCAGTTTATCGGCGATTTCCTGCGTTTCCCTGCGGGTGCGGCAAAACACTATGCTGTAAATGCTGGGATTGTAATCGGCAATGCGCTTTAATGCAAGGTATTTATCCTTAGCATGAACGGTGTAACAAATATGCTTTATGTTTTCGGCGCCTGAATTCCTTATCCCTATTGTTATTTCAGTGGGATTATTCATGTACTTCCTTGAAATACCAACTATTTCGTTGGGCATGGTGGCCGAAAAAAGAAGGGTATTCCTTCCTTCAGGAACTTCTGAGAGTATAGAATTTATATCTTCAAGAAATCCCATATTCAGCATTTCATCGGCTTCATCGAGTATCACTCTGGTAACGTTTTTCAGCTTTACCGCTTTTCGTTTCATCAGGTCGAGCATGCGACCGGGAGTTGCCACCACTATCTGTATACCGCTTTTTAAAGCTTTTATCTGTGTTTCAATGCTTGAGCCGCCATACACGGGAAGCACCTTTATTCTTTCACAATATTTCGAATAATCTTTAAGGTCGCCGGTAATTTGTATGCAGAGTTCACGTGTAGGACATAGAACCAGTGCGCCAGGTAAAGGGTTATCGCCATCGGCTTCCTGTATAAGCGGAAGTCCGAAAGCGGCTGTTTTGCCTGTACCGGTTTGAGCCAGCGCAATTATATCGTTTTTCATGCCAAGCATAAGGGGAATCACTGATTCCTGCACAGGCATTGGGTTTTCAAAGCCCATTTCCAATATGGCTCTTCTTATCTCAGGAGAGATATTCAATTCTTCAAAAGTTTTCATTCATTTTTCAGCTTATGTGCTTTAGCAGGCTGTTGGTTCGGAACCTCTACTATGAAATGAATACAAGGAAAGGAATGAAATATATACTGAATGAAAGAAGGTTTAAGGTTTGATGGTGATGGAAGTGAGTTAAGTTATATGTCAAAAGTCTTAGGTTCTCCATCTGGCTTCCGACTTTTTCCCTAACCAACATCTATGTACCTAAAACCTACTACCTGAATAGTATTTGCAACCCATTTCCCCATTAGTATACTATCGCTTTGCTTAGAACACTGTTTACTATTAATGAGCAAAGGTAATCATTATTTAATAAGAATAGAATTAAACCTAGTTCTACTATTCATTTTTGCTTAATTTTGTAATGGCTTAATTACTATAGTATGCAGTTGTTCTACACGCCGGATATTGACATAAGTGTTTACACCCTGAACCAGGTAGAATCGCTGCATTGCATACGTGTGCTTAGGCTGAGCGAAGGCGATGAAATATTTCTTACTGATGGTAAAGGCGTCATGTTTAAGTCAGTGATCATTGGAACAAATCCGAAACATTGCGAGGTGAAGGTGATTGAAAGCTATAGAGATTATGAAAAAAGAAATTATTATTTGCATATAGCCATAGCCCCTACCAAGAACATCGACCGTATTGAATGGTTCCTTGAAAAAGCCACTGAAATAGGTATAGATGAAATAACCCCCCTTTTATGTAAGCATTCGGAGCGAAGAACTGTAAATGCCGAAAGGCTTAACAAAGTTATTATTGCAGCCATGAAACAATCGCTGAAAGCTTATCTTCCGAAACTGAATAAAGAAACTAAGATCGAAGAATTTATCCGGCAACATTATTCTGCTTCAAAGTTCATAGGATATTGCAGCAATGATACACAGAAGCTCAAGAATATTTATAAGAAGGGGAATGATGCGGTAATCCTTATCGGCCCCGAAGGCGATTTCAGTGAAGATGAAGTGGTGAAAGCAAAAGAAAATGGTTTTATTCCAATAAATCTTGGAAATTCACGTTACCGTACTGAAACGGCTGCATTGCTTGCCTGTCATACTATTAGTTTAATGAATGAAGTTTAAAATTACTATGTTTCCAGAATGAAAAAAATAAGCATTATATTTCTTCTTCTTATCATTTCAACAGCTTATTCTCTTCACACTACAAGTAAAAAGGCTGAAAGTGCAAGCAGGCTGCCATCGCCTACGGTTCAAATTGCATTGTTAAAATACAATGGCGGCGGCGACTGGTATTGTAATGTTGCCACATCATTGCCGAATCTTGCAAAATTCTGCAACGAGAATATAGGTACAAACATTGATGTGAACATTCCCACTATTGATGTAGGAAGCCCTGGAATTGTGAACTATCCTTGGGTTCATCTTACAGGTCATGGCAACATAGTTTTTTCGCCACAGGATGTGCAGAACCTTCGCAACTATCTTATAGGTGGCGGGTTTCTTCATGTTTGCGACAGTTATGGCTTGGATAAATTCATACGCAGGGAAATGAAAAAGGTATTCCCTGAACTTGATTTTGTAGAACTTCCTGTCTCACATCCTATTTATCACCAGAAGTACCAGTTTCCTAATGGCATTCCCAAGATTCATGAACATGACGGTAAACCAGCACAAGGCTTCGGACTAATCTATGAAGGCAGACTTGTATGTTTTTATGATTACGAATGCGACCTGGGTGATGGATGGGAAGACCCTGATGTGCATCACGATTCGGAACCCACGCGACTTAAAGCCTTGCAAATGGGTGCGAATATGATTCAATATGTGTTTAACCAGTAATGGATAGTAAAAGAAATCAGTTGCAAATAACCATCTTCTTTGTCAGGCGGTGATTTCCGGCTTTTAAGGAATAATAATAAACGCCGTTTTCTAATTTATCAACATCTAATTGAATTTCATGTCTCCCTGCAACTTGATTGCCTTTATCATAAGTCAACAGTCGTTTCCCGCTAACACTATAAATTTCAAGGCTCACATTACCTGCATCATTCTGAAGCTCGTATTGTACCAATGTGCTGCCTGTCGCAGGATTTGGCTGGTTCTGGCTTAATTTTATTCCGTCAATAAAATAATTATCATTGATATTGGCAGTGCTGGTATCGGCAATGATGAATATTCCAAAGTCAATATCCATCCCCCAATTTAATGAACAAAGAACAGATTCCCATGTGTCATCATGCGGTTTATTCCACGATAACTGCGATTTGTGTGCATCGCCGTCTCTTGTCGTAATCAATCCAATGGTGTCATTCTTTATATATGAAAAATCTATCCCGACAGCGTAATCGTTGTAAACAATAAAAGGGGAGGGAAAAGCAACAATCGTCAGTCCTGTAGTATTTATAAGGCTGTCAGGAACTGTTAAAGTGGTCATTACAGTATGGGGAGCATTGTTCACAGGGCCGGAAGTATCCGTTCCCGGGCCATCAAGATTATACATATTAACGAACACAGTATCTGCTGAACCAACCTGTACTTTCGCTCCCACCCACAAAGCAACCCCATCAATATAATATGATTTGGCTACACGGTAAATCTGAGCTTCGACCTTATCTTTCAGCACATTTGTTCCGAAGGGATAACGGATATTGTCATAATATGTATAAAAAGTGTCTTTGCCTGAATAAAAGCTTGCGGGCATGATAGTATCTGCCGGCGACTTTGCCGATAAACTGTTACCGGATGAAGAATATCCAATGCAATTTGTTTTGTTTATTTGTGAAAAAGAAATCTTACAAAATCCGGCTAAAAATATTGTATAAACAATAATTAAAATAGTTCTCTTCATAAATTCTTGTGGTTTATTTCATTTAAACCTTTATAATAATTGAAACGTTCTTATTTAAAAGCAAAATTACTATTTTATACCGACATTCAACAGATTTATTCACAACTATATTTTATTTCAAAGGTGTTCATGATCTCACTTCGTTCGGTAGCAAAAAAGTTCACACAGTAAATGTTCCTATCGGTATAACTCATTCTAATCACTTTTTGCAAAATTGATAAGAATGAGTATATCACATTCGCTGAAATAAATAATGTTAACTCATTTCCACAAAATAAAAAAGGCTACCATATTAAAGGTAGCCTTTAGTTTATATAAATAAATTTTTATTTAATAACTTCGAATTTGCTAGTAAGTTCTCCTTTAGAAGTTGATACTGTATAATAATATGTTCCATTTGACATATTACTTAAATCAACATGTAAAATGTGATTACCAGCACTCATTACTTCATTAACCTTATAATAAACGCGACCGCATACATCAAATATTTTGATATTTACTTTGGTGTTGTTACTTACCGAGAAATTGATATTTGCATCGGATTTAGCAGGGTTTGGATAAATACCGCTTAATGTTAAATCGTTTGAAATAACAGGAATGCCTGTACCCGTTAGTAATACCGGGATCATCATCATATCGGCATCAAATCCTCCGGTAAAAAGAGTGCTTAAACTCTCCCATGCGCCACCATAACCAGCAACCAAATGTGCTTTCAATCTTTTTTCATGATTTCCATTATCGGCAGTAGGGTCATTACAAACTAATCCTAATGTATCAACATTAGTTGCGCTCATTCCGGTAATTGCAACAACAAAATCGCCTGTTATTGACGGTGGCGTTGTGAATGTAGCAACTGTGAAAGCTCCTGTTGTATCAACATCAGCGGTTGTGAATGTAGCGGTCCCTAAAACAGTTCCTGTTGGTAAGCTGTCAGATGCAAGAGAATTATAAACCTCTGCAGTAGTAGTGCAAGGTGAGGCGCCCATTTGCTGTTTATGTCCGAACCACATCAATAATTGCTCAACTTTTGCACTTCCGCTAAATGAATATTGCATCCCTGTTTCAGTTGAAAAGGAGTTTGACGGGGCTACGTATCCATAGGAACCGGCGTTATATACAAAAAAACCTGTTGCCCTGGTGTAATATTGCCACAAAGTATCAAGAGTGCCAGTCAGAACCTTGTCAGTACTAATTTGAGTGCCGGGAACTGTACTTTGCCTGTAGCTTTTTAAATTAACCTGTCCAAATACTATGCTTGTAACAAGCATCATTCCAATTAAAAATGTAAATTTTTTCATGTTTTTTGTGTTTTAGTTTATACTTAATTTGGTTTTTTCGTGAGCAAATATAGTATTATTTTTAATATGCAATTGTTATTAACATTATTTTTTTTAGAAATATTTTATTCCTTTAATAAACCTTTACGGGAAATCAATTTTTCTTGTTTTTGCAAGGGATATTTTCCCGAAGTCCGTCTGCCGGGCGGGCAACCAATTTCAATTTCATGCAGATAAAGGTTGCAAGCGAAAAATAAAAATACCCTAAACGATTTAGCTTACCGTTAACTGATTAAAACCTACCGAATACTGATTCAACCCTACCGTAAACTGATTGGGACTTTCTTTTGCTTGACAGCCGGCGTACCTTTGTATCAAAGGAAACAACAAAAAAATGAAATTCCTTAAAGGCATGAAAAAATCAACTGAAAATACTAAAATCCCGACTGGTTTTAATGAGTTACATGAGTTTAACAGCAGCTTGTTAAAAATGTATAGCAAGCTGCCAAAGTCCTACAGCAAGCTGTCAAAGTTCTACAGCATGCTGCCAAAGTTCTACAGCAAGTTGTCAAAGTTCTACAGCAAGCTGTCAAGGTTCTACAGCAAGCTGTCAAAATTCTACAGCATGCTGTCAAAATTCTACAGCAAGCTGTCAAAATTCTACAGCATGCTGTTAAAATTCAGAAATCCAATAATTCTTCCTTTTATCTCACATTATTATTCACAAATCTAAAACGTAAAATTATGACAGCACATTCAGGGACTTATCCCAGCACAATTCTAGGCAGACACAACTACTTTGGAGTAGTAGTGCCATACCTTAATGCCAACAAAGTAAGGCTTGGCATAAATGCAACAAACCTTAACGAATTAAACATTTTGTTCAGCAACACACCCACCACGCCCGGCGACTTGAACTCCATGGGCGAAGAGCAGTTATGGGTGCTGTATGCCGACAAAAAAGGCAGCAGCACCACTGCCGTGAAAGACGAAAGACGAAAACGGGATAAACAGCTCAGGAAGCAGTTAAGCGTTATTTATGATGATATTCCGGTAAGCGTGTGGACACAGCAGGACCGCGATACGCTGAGGCGTAAAGGTCCGGTTACCACCGGTCATAAATCGCCGCCCTATACTTATACGGAAAGAGAGGCAGCAGCAGCTATAAACCTGGAGCCGGGCAGTAAAAACCAGCTTATACTAAGCATTAAGCAGCCGGCAGGCAAAGCAGGTACGGCAAGCATGAGGGAGGGCAAGCCCGATGGCGTTAAGGAATACGTGTTCCATTATCTGGTTCACGATAAGACCGTTGCTGTGCCAACAGGCATAAAGCTTTGCACCGAGCACGAGATCATCACCCGCCTGCCCCACCACATTAACTTCCTTCCCGAACAGGCAGGACTGAAATGCAGCGGCTATGTGCAAACCATCGAAAAGCCCAACAAACCCGGCCCTATAAGCGCACTGGTTAGCGCCATTATTCCCGGGTAAAAGCAGTGGGGAGTTTCGTTAAGTTGATAAATAAGTGTAAACGCCGCCCGAAAGGGTGGCGTTTTTTTTATTGGTAAAAAATGGTAATTTTGTATGGGTTAAATTAAATATTAAAAGCAATACATTTTAACTCAAGAATAACAATATTAAAATATATGAAAAAGCTCATATCTATTTTATTTCTGTTATTTCTTTATTCTTGTGATGATCCATTATTCAGTATTGACAAAGCTCATTATCATTATCAAAAAGATCCCAAAGGCTATACAGCATATACCTATACGCAGTTGACAAATTTTATAACTTATTGTGGTAATTCGATTACTCCGCCTAGTTCAATTAACTTCAATCCTAATTTAATTACTGATACTGCTCAATTTCATTGGTTATGTTCGAATTACTGCCAAATCATAAATTCTACTCCTCCAATAATTGACTTTAATAATAATTCACTTATTGTTACCCATGTTCAGGCTCAAGGAAACGGTTCTTATATTGAAAGACATAAAGTGTTAATTGACAATACTAATAAAATAATTTTAGTAAAATGTTTGGTAAAAGCGGAATCGGGTGATTATTCTTGGAATATAAATATCGAATATTTAATTCCAAAAGTTACACCAGATTATACTGTAAATACCGAATCATGGACAACGGGTTTTTAAATATCTTATAATAATAATATAAAACTACACATATGAAAACCATAGGATTATTAGGCGGCACGGGATGGGAATCCACTGTTGAATATTATAAATTCATAAACAGAGAGGTTGCCAGGAAATTAGGAACAAACCATTCGGCTAAAATAATATTGTTCTCCATCGACTTTTATGAGATAAGCAGCCGTATTGAGAAGAACGACTTTGAAGGACTGGGGAAATTCATAGCCGAGACATCAAAACACATAGAAGCTTCGGGAGCCGATTGCCTTGTTATATGTGCCAATACGCTGCACATGTTTGCCGAACAGCTTTCGGCGCAGCTTACCATTCCCCTTATCCATATAGCCGATGCAACTGCATCAGAGATAAAGAAAAGAAACATGAAAAAAGTCGGTCTTCTTGGCACGAGACCTACGCTGGAAATGCCTTTCTATAAAAACAGGTTAAAAGAAAAATACGGCATAGATGTTATTATTCCGGGCGAGGAGGATATTGATATCATTCAAAAAAACATAGTTAACGAATTACTGCGCGGGATATTCAAACCGGAAGCAAAAACTTATTACCTTACTTTAATGGAGAAAATGGTAAAGATGGGTGCAGAAGGCATTATCATTGGCTGTACCGATATCCCTCTATTATTAACACAAAGCGACACAAAGATTATTTTATTCGACACAACAGAAATTCATTCAAAAGCTGCTGCGGAATTTGCATTGGCATAACAGCTCATTATAATATATTTCTACCACAGCTATAAAAAAATCTGACAATAATACACCAAAAAGAAAAAATATTTTTTTTCTCCTTTTCCGTCGAAGTAATTAAAAAAAGTTTATTTTTAAGCCGGATTTAAATGATTTCAAATTTATCAGACTATGAAGGATACGCCTATTAATTATGAAGTGGTAAAGCGAATAATTGAGGAAAGCAAGCTTCCCAATGTCGGCAAAGCATCCATACGCGAAATAAAAAAACTCATCAACGACATTGAACAGGAAACTGGTTCTAAGTTCATCCGCATGGAAATGGGTGTTCCCGGACTGCCTCCTGCACAAGTTGGTACCGATGCCGAAATAGAAGCATTGAAAAAAGGTGTCGGCGCTATTTACCCTGAAATAGACGGTTTGCCTGAACTTAAGTCAGAAGCGGCACGTTTTGTAAAGCTTTTTCTTGATGTAGATATCAAGCCCGAAAATGTAATACCTACTGTCGGCTCTGCCATGGGCGGTTATGCAGCCTTCATGACGGTTAATCGGATGTATAAAGAAAAGGATACCACTCTTTTCATCGACCCATGCTTCCCTGTTCACAAACAGCAGCATCATGTAATAGGCACTAAATACGAAGCTTTTGATGTGTATAATTACCGGGGCGAAAAGCTTAGGGATAAACTGGATTCTATATTGAAGAAAGGAAATATTGCCAGCATAATTTATTCCAACCCGAACAATCCTTCTTGGATTTGCTTTACCGACAAGGAACTCAGGATAATTGCCGAATTAGCCAATAAGTATAATGTGGTGGTGATGGAAGACCTGGCTTATTTTGCCATGGATTTCCGCAAAGATTATTCTAAACCGGGAGTTCCGCCATATCAGCCAACCGTAGCGAAGTACACGGATAATTTTATTTTATTTATTTCAAGTTCTAAAGCATTCAGTTATGCCGGGCAACGCGTAGGATTGATGATAATTTCACCGAAACTTTTTAATACCACAGCTCCTGATCTTAAAAGATATTACACCTCGGATATTTTTGGGCGCGCTATGATTTACGGTACAATATATGCGCTAAGTTCCGGAACATCTCACAGTGCACAGTATGCCCTTGCTGCCATACTGAAAGCAGCCAACGATGGTAAATTCGACTTTATTAAAGATGTTAAAGAGTATGGTGAAAAAGCAAAGATCATGAAAAAGATGTTTACCGATAATGGATTTAAAATTGTTTATGATATGGATGAGAATGAACCCATCGCTGATGGATTTTATTTTACTTTTTCATATCCCGGATTTACCGGAGAACAACTTCTCGAAGAACTTATTTATTACGGGATAAGTGCAATTTCACTTGCCATTACCGGGAGCGACAGGATTGAAGGAATGCGTGCCTGTGTTTCACTTGTCAACAGAAAGCAATTCCCTGACCTTGAAAGCCGTCTAAAGAAATTCAATGAACATCATAAACATAATTAATTATCATCGAAGGTTCATCCAGATTGGTCAAAACATAAGAAAAAATAAATTTTGTGAATTTGTTAACAATTTGAAATTATCTTATTAGATTTGTCAGGATTACAACAGAAAATAAATAGTAAGGAGATATAAAAATGGCAAAATTAAAAGGAGCTATCGTTATTGATGTTGAACGATGCAAAGGTTGTGAGGTTTGTGTTGGTGCATGTCCCGAAGAAGTCATTGCAATGGCGAAAGCAGTTAATGGTAAAGGCTATCATTATGCCGAGCCTGTCAAAAGTGATGATTGTACTGGATGTACAAATTGCGCCGTAGTATGCCCTGACGGTGTGATCACAGTTTACAGAGTTAAAATTTAGAAATTATTTATAAAATCTTTTCAAAGAAATGAAAGAATTAAGATTAATGAAAGGCAATGAAGCGGTTGCAGAGGCTGCTATACGTGCCGGAGCTGACGGATATTTTGGTTATCCCATTACGCCACAGTCGGAAATACTGGAATACCTGATGGCTGAAAAACCTTATGAAAGGACAGGAATGGTGGTATTACAGGCAGAGAGCGAAGTTGCAGCAATCAACATGTGTTATGGAGGTGCTTCCTGCGGGAAAAAAGTGATGACTTCATCTTCAAGCCCCGGAATAAGTTTAAAAATGGAAGGTATTTCATATATGGCTGGTGCTGAACTTCCTGCTCTTATTGTTAATGTTACCCGTGGTGGTCCGGGACTTGGCACTATACAACCTTCACAATGTGATTATTTTCAGGCAACCAAAGGCGGCGGTCATGGCGATTACAGGCTTATTGTATTAGCACCCTCATCTGTTCAGGAAACCTACGATTTTGTAAAACTTGGTTTTGACTTAGCATTCAAATATCGCAATCCTGCCATGATACTTTCTGACGGAGTTATCGGGCAGATGATGGAAAAAGTGGAAATCGACGATCAGATCCCGCGTCGTACAGAAGAAGAAATTATTAAAACCTGTCCATGGGCAACCACAGGAAAAACGCCGGATAGAGAACGCAACATCATTACTTCCCTCGATCTTGATTCATCAAAACAGGAAAAGCATGTGTTGCATTTAG
>JBEKEO010000078.1:0-12359 GCA_050013795.1 Bacteroidales bacterium | reverse complement strand
AAATTGTTTTGCTTCACTTGTAATAAAAAACATACCGTCAGTAGGATTCGGAAAGACAGAAAAGGCAGCATTGTTGGAAATTCCATTAACCCCGGTGTTAATATTTGGAACAATGTGACTGTAATAAACATCCTCTTCTCCGTTTAAGGTATTAGACCATGCCAGATGTGCACCTGTATTGTCAGATACCATGTCGAAATAATCCCCCATTTTATTCTGATTAGGATAACCTGTATGCGGATCGAATAATGCAGACATCTTTTCATTAGTCGACCAAGTAGTCCCCTGGTCTGTGGAATAAGAATAATAAAGGGCTGATGAATCTGAACCGTATGGAGCATCACGGTTATCAAGCCACACCGCATCAATTCTGCCATTCGGTGCGACCGACATGGTTCCAAACCATTGGTAATTAGTTGTTGAAACATCATCGTTCACCCGGACAGGAGTACTCCAGGTATGCCCGCCATCCGTACTCCCGGAAAACATCACATCAGCAGTATCGTTATTTGAATAGCGGGTAACTGAAGCCAGCACATAAACATTGCCGCGACCGGGCCCATTTGATCGGTCTACATCTATGTTTACCTGCCCGAGAAGGCCTACTGGATTAATGTGGAGAGAAATATTAATATACCCGTCAAGATTTAGGGTTGAAGCAGTGTCCCATGTGATCACGGAACTCGGGACATTGGCATTTGAAGATTTTCCAACCAGGATATTACCATAATTGTCAGTTCCTGAAATATATAATTCTCCGTTAACACCAACTGCCATTGTTCCCCATATAGAGGAATCGTTCAGCACTATGCAACTTTCAAAACTACTGCCTTCGTCTTCTGAACGTATAAAAAAACCGGGTGAACAAGAATTGTAATCAAACGACCAGGTAGCATAAATATTTCCACTTCCCACTCCTTCTGTGCGGTCAATAGCCATCCATTGTTTGTCGCCTCCTCCGGCGTTGACTCCGGCGTTCCACGAAGCTGCACCATCGGTGCTTTTAAACACTTTACATAAGTAATTACCTGCACTGTCCAGTGTAAGGCTGTTGTAATAAAAATTCCCTGTTGTATCAAAGTCCAATACAGGATCGGATCTGAAAACACCCTGCTCAATCTCACCGGGGAAATTCCATGTTAGTCCTCCATCAGTGGTATAACTCCATCCAGCCTGCCTGAAATTACTGGTAACATTATCGAACTGCCTCCACCCGATAACTATGTTGTTTGGATTCTGTGGATCAATTGCAATGTTGGGTTCGTTGGCCGCATCGCCCACAATGTTTTGTCCGCCTGAATTCACATTTACCTGTACAGTATATATGCTGCTGCCTGATGATTTTACAGGAGGAGTCTTCTTGAATTTATATGAAGGAGAAACATATTTATAAGCAGGAGTGGTCTTTTTATTGTTGTATGCATTAGGCAGATATTTGTCATCCGGTTTTTCATTTTCATGATAAACATGCTTCTTTTTATCAGCCGTTTTAGGGGCATCCTGCGCAGAAGAGAACAAAGGACGAAAAAAAACCAAACCTGAAATAAGCAGGATGAATCCAATTTTATTTTTCATATTATGACAAGGTTTTTTATTACTAATCCATCGAATATTTGCAATAATCATTTATAGATTTCAAATGTATGTATTATAACTATAACTTTAAAGCATTATTTTCATCGCCTCCACTGGGGCAGGCTGTTTCAAAGACTCAGGTCTCAATTTCCAAATTCCATGCTTAACTAGCTTCGTGGCTAAGCGGGCAGCGATGCAAGCCGGCGAAACAGATAAACCAGATGCTGATGTTATCGTAATAACGTAACTGCACCGTGATAAGAATTTTTACCAACATCTAAAATGTAAAAATAGGTGCCATCTGAAGCATTGCGGCCATCAGGGGTTTTGCCATCCCATAAAACATTTTTATCATTGCTTTCAAATAAACAAACTCCCCAGCGGTTAAATACCAGAAGATGATATTTTTCGAATCCCCCATAATAGATGTTAAAATAATCGTTTTTCCCGTCACCATTCGGTGTAAATACATTTGGAATTATCAGGGAGCAATCGTAAACAATTATACTTACAGAATCAACCTTTTTACAACCACTCTCAGAAATTGTAACAAAGTACATAGTCGTTGAATCAGGGACGGCTAAAGGTGAAGAAATGGATTGATTATTTAGCCCATTAGAAGGTATCCAAAAATAATTAGCTCCGCCAGATGCATGTAAAAACGCCGGTTCGCCCTTACATATTGTAGTATCATTACCTGCATAGTCATTAATTGATACGACTGATACAGATACTGATCCAGATTCACTGCAGGGAGCAATTGAAACAGTCACAGTATATATTGTAGAAACAGAAGGATGTGCATAAGGATTTGATATTTGATAATTGTTTAACGAACCTGAAGGTGACCATTCATAACTACTTCCCCCCCCGGCAAAAAGCCTAATACTGTCTCCATAACAAATTGTACTATCACTGCTGATTGTTACAACAGGGTTAGGGAAAACTGAAATCATCACAGAATCTTTACTGTAACATGCCCCGTTCGATACGGTTACATAATACATTGTTGAAGTATAAGGATTTGCTATCGGGTTTGCAATAAGGTTATTACTAAGCGAGTATGCTGGCGACCATGTATAAGTTGTACCACCGCTTGCAAAAAGAGATACACTGTTCCCAGAGCAAATACCGGTATCATTACTTACATTAATAACAGGAATAGGTTTAACAATAACTTTTATCGAATCGGTGTTTCCAGTCAGGCATGGCGGATTTGTAACCGTAACATAATATATTGTAGTGGAAGCAGGACTTGCTACAGGATTTGATATAGTTGCATTGTTTAAAGTACCGGCCGGTGACCAAATGAAATTGGAACCACCGCTTGCATGGAGCAAAGCACTGTCGCCATAACAAATTGTTGTGTCGGGGCTAACATGAATAGACGTCGGATTGTTGGTTACATTAATAGTTACCGGAAGCGACCCTGTGCATCCATTCGGAAATGTGCCGGTAACAGTATAAATAATGGTGTCATTAGGAATAGCTGTAACAACAGAATCGGTTACAGATGATAAACCAATTGCAGGTGACCAGGTGTATGAATTAGCCCCATGTACCGATAAATCCACCGATGAACCAAAACAGATAGTTGTATCTCTGCTAATGTACATATTATATGGTGAATTAATAACAACCGTATCAATACCTTTTTCTCTGATACAAGAATTATCGGTAACTGTAACAGTATAAGTACCTGATGAAACACCTGAAATGGTGCCGGTGGTAGCGCCATTACTCCAAATATAAGTATAAGGAGGAGTTCCGCTGTTAACAGTAACTGTTGCTGAATTAAAGCAACTGTCAGCAGAAGTTGAAATTAAAAGTTGATTTACAAGACATGTTGTTACAGGAAATGTTGAAACAAAACCCAATCCACAAACATATAAATTATCAGAGGTTTCGTCAAGGCTAATATCATAAACTTCGTTGGTAATATAAGTAGTATATAAAGTTACCGGTGTAAATGTGCTTCCGTCAAAAGAATATTCATGCACTTTATTTGTTCCGCCCACATAAATATTATTACATTCATCAACGGCAATGCCTTCATGGGTCCTATATACTCCTGCTGCGTAGGTAGGGTCAATAATTATTGAACCCAAAAGGCTTCCACTGGTTTTATCCCATGCATCAAGAGTTTCACCATCATAAGTGAAAAGATAATGAGTATTTAATGCCATGGCATTTGCCCTTACCGTTAGGCCGCCTAATCCGGGTATACCACTATTATCACATTCAACAAAATTATAACTTGTATTAACATCAAAAGCAGTAGGTGGAGTATAACCTGAAGAGAGCAGGCTTTTCATCAGATGATTATTGACCGGACAAACAATATCAACCATCAAGCTGTAAAAATCCCCATTATTATCCATTTTTGCTGAAACAATATCATTGTCTGTACAAGTATAAGTATTAAAATCACTTGAGGTGCCACTTGTTAAATTTGTATCTGCAATAATATGTAGATTATAATCATATGCTGTTCCGCCACCAAATGCAATTAATTGCCCTGTACATCGGTTGTAAAACATCGACCATATTTCGTTATTTGGTCCTAAATTCGGAGATGTAACCACAAGAGTACCACTTGGACTTATTTTTATTACCTGTGGACCTGAAGGGTCGAATCCTTCTCCCATAAATGTTGTACCACTATGAGGAAGTATACCGAATTTTGAGTAATACAAACCATAAGCCCAACCAATAGGTTCTGTGAAAGTCCATATTAGAGTTCCAATGTTTGAATATTTAGCAATCATAAATGGATAGACTCCTCCAGCTACATATACATCACCGTAATCATCAAAAGCTATATCGAATGCTGTATTGTCACTTACTAAAGATGTGGGAACAATAATCCACGGGTCTATAATAGCAGTTTGGAGTTTGGAGCCTGGAGTTTGGAGTTCGTTTAGTTTAAGTGAAACGATATTCTTATTTATTTCAAATGCTGATAATATGCCCGTGTTACTTTCTTTGTATAAACTATTTGGTGCATGGTCAATAATATTACCGGCAGGTGTTTTAATCATTAAGTTTCCTGAATTATCTTTTTTTATTTTTTCTATATCACCACTGTAACCCATTTTTACTTTGTTTATATCGGCTCCGGGATGTACAATAAGTTTGTATTTTATTCCACCTTTATCGGGGATGGTATATTCCACATCAATTCCGGGATACAGGTCTTTATAAATTATTTTTTTATACCCTTTAGCTTTTATATTCTCATATCCTTTTTCTCCAAAGGTGTAATATCCCTGGCTTTCTTCGCTTGTTTCTGTTTTTGCATTTGCATTGCATCCTTCCCATAACATCTTTACATAATAAGTATGAATCTTGTTATGATGTTCTTCTTCCTCTTTATTGCCCTTTGTTAATGATTCCTGTTCATCTTCTTTTACTTTTTCTATTACATCAAGCCTGTATATAATTCCATTCGGCAAAAAGAATATTTTTTCAGAGTTGTTTATTGCAAACTTTATAGAATCGGATGTATTAATCCAGTTATTGAATTGCCCGAAGTTCTCAATGAAAACATCTGTTTTAAAAGGATTATTTGTTGTCCAGCTTTTTGGGGGAGTGTTTCCCTGTGCCAAACTGCTGAAAGGAAATAAAGTAGTTATGGTAATAAGAAATAAAAAAGTATGGGAATATGAAAAAAATATCTTTTTCATTTGTATATGAAAAGGCTTATTTGGTCTTTTCACGATGTAAATTTAATATATAATTTCAATGAAAGCAAATTATTACAAATAATGTTCCCAATTGCAATAATTGCAGATACACAAAATTTCTTACACTATCTTTATAACAAATAAAACCGCTATTTCTCCACTCGTCCTTTATTTATAGCAACAAATGCCTCTTTGCATTGCTTCACTTAAAGAAATCCTTGCATTTCTCTCCAATATAGCCGCAATAACTGTTATTGGTGTTGCACAAACAGTTTTAATTTTCACTTTTCCACCCGTTTTCGGTGTAATTTTACCAAGTATAGCACCTCGAACAGTTGTTTGCGGTGCTCAAACAGTTGTTTGCGGCGCTCGAATAGTTGTTTGCGGTGCTCAAACAGTTGTTTGCGGCACTCGAACAGTTGTTTGCGGTGCTCGAACAGTTGTTTGCGGTGCTCGAACAGTTGTTTGCGGTGCTCAAACAGTTGTTTGCGGCGCTCGAACAGTTGTTTGCGGTGCTCGAATAGTTGTTTGCGGCGCTTGAACAGTTGTTTCAGCAGCAACAATCGTTGTTATTGCAGCTTGAGTAGTTGTTCGCGCAGCTCGAACAGTTGTTTGCGCAGCGATAATGAGTAAAAAGCAGGAAAATAAAATTAAGGATCAGAATTTATAACTAATTCCTGCTTTTAAATAATAGGAATATAAATGGTAGTATAAATCGGTAACCGGAAGAGAAGCAGATGATTGATAATGAAGAGAAAGAAGGGATATTTCATATCCCACACTCACAGAAGCAAACAAATGCTTAAACATATTATATTCCATGCCTGTGCCAACAATAACAAAAGGCATAACAGCAGAAGGGTTGATAGCCTGCTGCCCCAATGAATCATACCGCCAGGCATAACTCCATGTTTTATATGTATTCGATCTCTCTCCAAAATAATGATTAAACTCAGCGCCCGCTTCGGCAAATAGCTGCCATTTTTGTCTGCCATAATAATTATACCGCAGAATCAGCGGAATGGCAAAAAATTCATAATACGTATAGGTTTTCACCATCTTTCTCAGGGAGTCGGGTTGATACGGACCGTTAAGTATATAGCCGAATTTATTGAATTTGACGCCTGTAGTGATTTGAAACTGTTTATTTATATTGTAACTAATCGCTAATTCAATGTTACAGCGGGTCATTCCACTTCCTGTTTCCCCGCTATTTAACTTTAATCCGTTGATATATGAATGATTAGGTGCAAGAAAAGCGCCAATGCTCCATATTGTTTCTTTCCCTATAAAATCATCTTTAATGATTATATCCTTTTTAATAATATTATCCTTCTTTTTAACCGCCTCCTTTTTAATAATGGAATCATGCAGAACAATGGTATCATTCAGAATAATTGAATCCATTTTTACCTGTGCTAAAGCAGGGAAAGAAATCAAAATATGAAGAAAGATTATGAGCTTTTTCATAAAAGAATTGGCAGCACTAAATTAAATAATTACAAATCATCAAACCGGCTAATGACCGGCGACCAATGACTAATTATTCTCCTTTAAAACAATCAGCGGAGTGGTGGTATCAACCATTTGCCCTATGCTTACATTCACTTTATCAATGATGGCGGTTTCTTTAACGCAGCAAATGCTGTTTTCCATTTTCATGGATTCGACAACGAGCAGCAGGTCGCCTTTTTTCACGGTATCGCCTTTTTTCACTTCCACCCTGAGCACTTTGCCCGGCATGGCCGAAGTAACATCGTTGCTCTGATTTAGCGATATTTTATCCAATTCGCCAACGGAAGAGTCTTCGGTTGACATATCATTTCGTTTCATATCAAAGCTTTTACCGTTAATGGTTACGCGGGTATGATGGCTTTCGCCTTTGGAGAACTTGGCGAAATAAAATTCATCATTAACACTGACATCAATTTCGCCCGGATCAATATTCTCAAGGCAGGCAATATATTTCTTTCCGTTTATTTCCAACTCATACTCCTTATTTTTTATCTTGCCAATACCAACAGGTATCTCTTTATCACCATAGCTAATGCTGATGGTCATCATATTTCTCCAATAACCTATTGAATCCCACACATTATACTTCTTATAAACAGCCGTTTCCTGACTGATAAGCTTATTGTTCAAACTGTATAACAGAAATGCAGTGATGGCAATTTCCTGAGTAGGTTCATTTTTAGTGTAATTGCTCCTGTTTGGTGTTTCTTTTTCTTTCACGGCAAATGTTTTTTTAGGCGATTTTAACTTAGCAATTTCTTCTTCAAATCTCTTTTTGGCAATTCCCGATTTATAATCCCTGTACTGTCCTTCGTGCATGGCGAATTCAAACAATTCCTCATCGTCCTTGCCTTCTTCCCATTCATTCTCTTTCATTTCTTTCCTGTACTTATCCAGTACATCGGGATATGCGGCCTGCGGAAGCCCTGTATAGAATTCCCTCTTCTGAGCTTTAACCAGATCATAGAATACCTTATCAATTTCACCGGGCAGCTTGCCTGCTTTGCCAAGCAGCATATCCCAAGTGTTCCCGTCAATGCTTTCGTAGCGTTTCTTGCCCTGTGCAAGATTTATCACATTGACCAAGGCAGTATTTTTTACATACTGGCTGAAAGGAGTAACCAACGGAGGATATCCCATTTGCGGCCATATGTAAGCAACCTCATCAAATAACTTTATCAAAAGTTCATCTTCCGAAATGGCAGGTTTTCCGGCAGCAATAAATGCCTGATTGATGCCCTGATGAACGCCTTTAAGGTCGGCCATTAAGCTTCCCATCATGCCGCCGGGCAGACCGGACTCTATCATCAGCGAGGAAACAAACCTGTTTTTCGGGTCGATAAAATACCCAAGGAAATCATCAATGAAGCTTTGTGTAAGCGCTCTTGCTTCCATGTATGCATTCATATTGATTTTAGGAACAGAGAATCCTGCATCTTTAAGCATTTCCTGTATGGTAATAACATCGGGATGTATCATTCCCCATGAAAGGGGCTCCATGGCAACATCAATGTATTCGGCTCCCGCCTTAGCTACTTCAAGCATCGAAGCGACAGAGAAACCCGGACCGGAATGCCCGTGGTACTGAACTTTAATATGAGGATATTTATCTTTAATGGCTTTCACTAATTTGCCCAGTGTAACAGGTCGTCCAACGCCAGCCATATCTTTAAGGCAAATCTCATCTGTGCCGTACTCAACTGCTTTATCAACCACTGCAAGAAAATACTCCACGGTATGTACAGGCGAATGAGTGATACTCAGGGCTGCCTGAGATATCATACCCGCTTCTTTAGCGTATTTAATAGAGAGTTCAAGATTCCGGTGATCATTCAGTCCGCAGAAAGACCTTGCAATATCAACGCCCTGTGCTTTTTTAACCTTATACATCAGTCTTCTTACGTCGGCGGGAACGGGAAACATACGTATTCCATTAAGGGCGCGTTCCAGCATATGGGTTTGGATACCTGCTTCGTTGAATGGCTTAACCCATTCTCTTACAGCAGTATTAGGATTCTCTCCAAACAACAAGTTCACCTGTTCAAATGCTCCTCCGTTGGATTCTATTCTTGCAAAGCAACCCATGTCAATTATCACGGGAGCAATTTTTTTCAACTGGTCAACACGGGGAACATACTTCCCTGCTGATTGCCACATGTCCCTGTAAATCAGACTGAATTTTATTTCTCTTTTTGCCATCTTTTTCAATTATTTAACCCAATTCGGTTTTCTTTTTTCAAGGAATGAAGCCATTCCCTCCTGTCCTTCCTTGGATGCCCTGAGGTCGGCGATCATGTTTGCCGTATAATCAATTGCCTTTTCAAAACTTAGTTTGTTTGAAATATCAAATATCAGTTCTTTGCAAGCGCTCATGGCATTGGGTCCGCTTGTCATTAATACCTTAATCATTTCATTAACATATCCATCCAACTCATCAGGCGGTAAGGATTTATTTGCCAGCCTGTAATATTCAGCCTCTTTTCCAGTAAATCTTCTGCCTGTTAACATTAAATCTCTTGAGCCAAATTCGCCGATACGTTTTGTAACATATAATGAAATTGTTGCAGGAGCTATGCCAAGTTTTACTTCGCTGAAAGCAAATTTTGTATCATCAGCACAATAGACAAAATCGCATGCGGCAAGCAATCCGTTGCCACCGCCAATAGCTGAACCATGAACTACTGCAATAGTGGGCTTTTTACAGGTATATATGGCATAAAAACATTTCGCCAGTTTCAGGCTGTCCTGATAATTCTCTTCATGACCGAAAGCCGCAATGCCTTTCATATAGTTCAAGTCAGCGCCAGCACAGAACGATTTGCCATTCCCCCTGATAATTACAACTCGAACATCAGGCATATTATTGATTTCCGAATAGCAATCTGTAATTTCAGAAATCATCTGCTCATTCATGGCATTATGAACATCGGGGCGGTTAAGCCAGACAATTCCTATATTGTCATTTATTTCAAATTTTATGTTTATGTAATCTTTCATATGACAAATTAATTTCTACATTCTGAATATTCCATTCTTCTGATCAGGAATTTTTTTATTCAACGACATGGCAATTCCCATGGCAATAACTTTTCTAGTATCAACGGGGTCTAGAATGCCATCATCCCATAAGCGGGAAGTGCTATAGTAAGCAGAACCTTCGTATTCATATTTATCCATGATGCTCTTTTTAAGCGCATCAATTTCCTCTTTCGGTGCTGTTTTCTTTTGTGCCAGATATTGTTCTTCTTTAACTGTTGATAGTACAATAGCTGCCTGCAGTCCGCCCATGACAGATATTTTTGCATTTGGCCACATAAACAATAACCTGGGCCCATAAGCGCGTCCACACATACCATAATTTCCGGCGCCAAATGACCCGCCGAAAATAACAGTAAATTTAGGCACATCAGCATTAGCAACAGCGTGAACCATTTTTGCCCCGTCTTTTGCTATACCATGCCTTTCATATTCTCTTCCAACAATAAATCCGGTTATGTTTTGTAAAAATAATAAGGGAATTTTTTTTGAAGTACACAACTCTATAAAATGTGTTGCTTTTAATGCCGATTCAGAAAACAATACGCCATTATTGGCAATTATTCCTATCGGATATCCCATGATGTGCGCAAACCCAGTAACAACAGAAGTTGCATATCTTTCTTTAAACTCGTGAAACTTGCTGCCGTCGACCATTCTCATAATGATTTCCTTTGGATCGATAAGCTTCTTGAAATCAACAGGGGCTATGCCATAAATTTCTTCTGGATCATATATAGGTTCTTCAACGGGAATGATTTCTAATTTTTGCTTTTTCTTTTCTTCCATCGACTGAAAGATATTCCGGCATATCTGGATGGCATGCCTGTCATTTTCGGCAAAGTGATCTGCCACTCCTGAAATAGAAGTATGCACATCAGCACCTCCCAGTTCTTCAGGTGTAACAATTTCCCCTGTTGCAGCCTTAACCAAAGGAGGTCCTCCAAGGAAAATTGTTCCCTGGTTTTTAATAATAATGGTTTCATCGCTCATTGCCGGGACATAAGCGCCACCGGCAGTACAGGAACCCATAACAATAGATATCTGTGGGACACCCATTGCCGAAAGCCTTGCCTGATTATAAAAAAACCTTCCGAAATGATCCCTGTCGGGGAAAACAGTATCCTGTTCAGGCAAAAAAGCCCCGCCTGAATCCACCAGGTAAACACAGGGCAAATTGTTTTCCATAGCTATTTCCTGTGCCCGCAAATGTTTCTTGATGCCCCACTTCATGTAAGTGCCGCCTTTGACTGTTGCATCATTGGCAATGATGACAACTTCTCGTCCGTGTATCAATCCTATACCGGTAACATGGCCCGCTGAAGGAAACCCGTTATCATACTGATCATAAGAAGCTAAAGGGGATAATTCCAGGAAAGGAGTATTGGCATCCACCAGCAAATCAATACGCTCTCTGACAAGCAGCTTGCCTCTCTCTTTATGCTTTTTCCTGGCGCTTTCAGGACCGCCTTTAATAATCTCTTTGTGTATCTCTTTATATTTATTCAGTAATTTAAGATACTCTTCTTTATTTCTCTTAAACTCATCCGAATTGGTATTGATTTTCGTTTCCAGTATAAACATAAGATAAAATTTTAGTGCGATGACAAATACGTGGGAAATATTAATTATATTTCATCCCCCAAAAGAGGCAATTGCCCTAATTAAGGATGCGATAATAATACTTTATTTTTAAACTACAAAATATTTCTCTTTGATAAATTATCGGTACTCCAGCGCTTGAGTTTCGCCGTTAAGCACCATCAAACCTGCTTGCGCCAGAGCTTGCATTTCGTCTTCACCAGGATAAATATGTATGGGGGCAATTTTATACACTCTTTCAATGATCTGGTTAACAAACCATTTACTATGCGCGATTCCTCCGGTGATAAGAATTGCATCAACTTCGCATTTTAAAACCGTGCTCATGGCACCAACTTCTTTCGCCACCTGGTAAGCCATTGCTTCGTAAATGAGTTGAGCCTGCTTATCGCCATTCATCATACGCTGTTCAACTTCATAGGCGTTGTTTGTTCCAAGGTAAGCCACCATTCCGCCTTCTCCAGTAATCATTTTCAGGACTTCATCCAGAGTATATTTCCCGCTGAAACATAATTTTGCGAAATCGGCCATTGGCAATGTACCGCTGCGTTCGGGAGAAAAAGGTCCGTCACCATCAAGTCCCTGGTTTACATCAATTACCTTTCCCTTTTTATGAGCCCCGACAGTGATACCTCCTCCGAGATGAATCACAATGAGGTTTAAATCTTCATATTTTTTTAATATGGATTTGGCATGAGCGCGTGCGACAGCCTTTTGATTCAGTGCGTGGAAAATAGATATTCGTTTAAAAAGCGGATGTCCCGATATTCTTGCCAGGTCTTCCAATTCATCTACAACAACCGGATCGACAATAAATGCTCTTGCGTCAGGTAACGAGCGTGCAAGATCATCAGCAATTAATCCACCCAGGTTGCTTGCATGTTCACTGACTGTTTTTTTTAAAAGATCATCTTTTAATCTTTCATTCACTTCGTAAACACCTGA
>JBEKEO010000077.1:0-12432 GCA_050013795.1 Bacteroidales bacterium | reverse complement strand
AGTTTTTATTAGAATCATATTAACCATGTACTAAACTCCAATGTTATGAAAATAATAAGTTTCTATAATATTAAAGGTGGTGTTGGTAAAACGGCAACATCGGTCAATATAGCAGCTTTAGCTGCTTCTGAAAAAAAGAAAGTACTGCTTTGGGATATGGATCCGCAGGGGGCAGCCACTTATTATTTTTCGGTAAAGCCATCCGCTTCTCATTGGTTGAAAAGTGTTATTAAAGGAAAGGAAGATATCCATGATTTTATTCAAAATACTGAAAATGATTACCTGGATGTCATTCCATCAGATTTTTCTTTCCGGCTTATCGACATATATTTTAATGATATTAAAAAATCTGAAAAACGCTTCACCAAGCTGTTCGATGGATTAAAGAAAGAATATGATTATGTTATACTGGATTGTCCGCTAGGGATTTCATTATTATCAGAGAATATTTTGGATTTGTCTGATCTGATACTGGCGCCTACCATTCCGACACCTTTGTCGTTCCGTACCTATGAGCAACTGACTATGTTTTGTGAAAAAAACAAGATAAGCACTAAAAGACTGGTTTTCTTTTTATCTATGGTTGAAATAAAGAAGAAAATCCATGTTGAACATATGGAGTATTTTAAAAAGATTTCCGACCGCTTCTGTAAAGCATATATCCCTTATAGATCAGTAGTGGAGCAAATGGGAATATACCGCAGCCCGGTAACCGTTAAGTTTCCTAATGATTCAACAACCTTAGCTTATAAGTTGTTATGGAAGGAAATAAAGGTACATCTGCAGAAAGTTAATTAGGTTTCATTTATGTATTGGACTGTCTTATTTAATCTTTCTAATTTTATTCCGGGATAGTTTCTCAATTGATTGTTATGAAAAAGAAGTTTGTAGTAAGAGATATTAGCTGGTTATCATTTAATGCAAGAGTATTGCAGGAAGCATCTGATAAAAGCGTTCCGTTAAAAGAACGTATCCGTTTCCTGGGTATTTTTTCCAACAACCTGGATGAGTTTTTCAGGGTGCGTGTGGCTACATTAACACGGATGATTGAGTATGAGAGCAAGGCATATTTAAGGATGCACCTGGAAAAAAATCCCAAAAGCATCATGGAAAATATTTATAATATTGTTTTGATGCAGCAGGCGGAATTTAACAGGATATGGGCAGAGATTATAATAGAAATGAGACACAATAATGTATTTATTAAAACAGAAAAGCAATTATCCTTATCACAAAAGAAATTTGTACAGGAATATTTCGATAACGAAGTCCGCAGCAACATAATTCCACTGATGATTGAAAGCATTCCTGAATTTCCAAACTTACGGGATAAATCAATTTATTTAGCTGTTCAACTGTCGACAACTGCCAATGCTTATTTACGCAAATACGCCATTATAGAAGTGCCAACCAGGGTGATGAATCGTTTTATAAGGCTTCCTTCACCGCCCAATCAAACACATATTATTTTGCTGGAAGATATTATCCGCTTCAACCTGAAATATATATTTGCCCACATGGATTTCGACCAATATAATGCATGGATTTTTAAAGTGACCCGCGATGCGGAAATTGACCTGGATAATGATGTGAGCACAAATCTGATGCAAAAAATAGAAGCTGGAATAAAGAAAAGAAAACGCGGGAAAACTGTAAGAATGGTTTATGATAAAGAAATCGACCCTTTATTGCTGAACTATCTGATGCGGAGACTAAAGTTATCATTGAATGACAATATGATTCCGGGCAGCCGCATTCACAACTTCAGGGATTTTATGGAATTTCCCAATGTTTTTCCTAAACAAACTTCACATCGCAAAATATTTACTCATGCAGCTTTCAGTGAGACTTCAAGAGTGACTGACGTAATTCTGAAAAAGGATGTGCTGTTAACTTTTCCCTATCATTCGTTTGATTCGTTGATCGATTTACTCAGGGAGGCTGCTATGGATGATGATGTGAAGAGTATCCAGATTGCGGCATATCGTGTCGCCCAAAATTCAAAAGTAATGAATGCCCTGATCAATGCAGCAAGGAATGGTAAGCAAGTGACCGTGATGCTTGAATTAAGGGCAAGGTTTGATGAAGAAGCCAACCTGTACTGGAAAACAATCCTTGAAGAAGAAGGCGTAAAAGTGTTGATAGGAATTCATGAAATGAAAGTGCATGCCAAAGTTTGCATGATTGTAAAAAAAGTGGGAAGCAGAAGAAAAAAATATGGTTTTGTAAGCACAGGTAATTTAAATGAACGAACGGCCAAGACATATACCGATTTTTGTTTGCTTACTTCTAATGTTACTATTATGGCAGATATTGAAAGGATATTCCAATATTTAGAGAAGCCATTGGAAAATGCAAGTATAATTGATAAGTGCAGCAAATTAATACTTTGTCCCCAAAACCTGCGTCGCGAAATGGTTGAACTTATTGATTTTGAGATAAGGCAGGCAAAAAAGGGAAAGCAAGCAGAAATGGTATTAAAAATGAATTCACTTTCGGACGAAGTATTAATAGAGAAATTGTTCGAAGCAGCAAAACATGGAGTGAAAATAAAGCTCATAATTCGAAGCATATTTTGCATGCTTACTGATTTGCCAAAACTAAAACATCATATACAAGCTATTAGTATAGTGGATGAATACCTTGAACATGCACGCGTGTTCGTGTTTTATCATGGAGGCAAGGAAAAAATATTTATTTCCTCGGCTGACTGGATGGTACGGAACTTAGATCACAGGTTGGAAGCAACCTGCCCTATAACTAATGTTAAATTAAAGAAGGAACTGAAGGATATACTTAACCTGCAATGGAAGGACAATGTAAAAGCCCGTGTATTGGATGATCAATTAAGCAACCAATACAGGCAGAATGCTGGTGAAAAAAGTATGCGTTCACAGGTAGAGGTTATGAAATATCTTTCTAATAAAAAGTATGCTTAAATTTTTTAAGTATAAAACTGGTAATTATTTAATACTTATTCTTACAATAAACTGACTATGTTTAGCGACTCACCAAATCTGCGATTAGCTGCAATTGATATTGGAAGCAATGCTGCCCGAATAATGATATGCTATGTGCTGGAAACTAAGAAGAATGTAAACGGCAGTAATGGAAATGCAGAATTTATAAAATTGAATTTTGTGAGAGTGCCGTTAAGACTTGGATTTGATGTATTCGAAAACGGTTTTATCTCACCAAAGAAAGAAAAAGATATAATCGAAGCTATGCACTGCTATAAATACCTGATGAAAGTTCATAACGTACAGCACTTTGTAGCCTGCGCCACTTCAGCCATGAGGGATGCGAAGAATTCTGCAGAGATCATTAAAAGAGTAAAGCAATCAACAGGCATAGATATAAAAGTTATCAGCGGCAAAGAAGAAGCTGCGTCAATTTTTGAAAATCATATAGAAAAATATCTTGATAAAGAACATTCTTATCTTTATATTGATGTGGGTGGCGGGAGCACAGAACTTACGCTGTTTGATAATAACGAACCATTGTTTGAAGAATCTTTTGATGTGGGGACTGTGAGGATGCTGAAGAATAAAGTGGATGATAAAGAATGGCAGCGTTTGAAAGAGTTTGTAAAGAAAACAACCGGCAATTACAAAAACCTTGTGGGAATAGGTTCAGGCGGTAATATCAATAAAATTTCCAACTTGTCGAAACTCAAAGAAGGAAAACCGCTAACAAGCGAAATATTAAAAGATTATTATGATACCCTTGTCAAAATGACTGTAGAAGAAAGGATGATAAAATATAGTTTGCGCGAAGACAGGGCGGATGTTATGATACCTGCATTGCAAATATACAGCAGCGTGATGCGATGGGCTAATATTAACGATATATATGTTCCTAAATTTGGCTTAGTTGACGGGTTAATAAGAAGTTTGTACGGGCAATTAGTTGGTGCATCAACAAATAAATTAAATTGAAAACCAGATAGTATATTAAACAAATTCCAATTCAAAAAATTATGAAAAACAAAGTAAAAGTTAAGTGGTTAAAAAAGCCGCAAACCCATGATTATCCTGCAGCATATTCATATTTAAACCTGATCTTTAACGGGCCGGCATCCATTGAACTGGTAAAAAAATTAAAAGCTGCGGCTATGTCGTCGTTTAAAGCAAAGGATATATTCAGGGCTTCAGGTTTATCTCTTCTTGGTGTCAGCAATTCGCATGTGGATAAAGACAGGAAAAAAATCAAACATGGAGTGGCTCTTTCACCTCTTCTTCTTGTAAGAGATACTGCAATTGGCAAAGTTGTAATTGCTGACGGCTACCACAGAATGTGCGCTGTTTATTCGTTTGATGAGGATGCAGTGATACCTTGCAAAATTGCCTGAAATATTGTTTTTGAGGTATTTTAATTTTCCCAGTAATTCAATTTTCCCATTGAATGTTCATTTTGCAATTGGATAAAATACCAGCCAAGAGCGCATAATATCATTGTTTCGGGTATTTGCAAATATTGGTTGTTTACAATTGATTTACCCCTGTTAAGTGACCCCTGCTTCATCACAAATTCTACAACAGGTTCATTGGTATTGATATCTGACCATAACCATGTGTTTTTCTGAAGGCAGTCTTTATAAAAAACCACATTCAAATTCTTTTTCACAATTGATATAGCATTGGAATAACTGATATGCGTATCTGTTACCATGTATGGGTTTTTTGTTTCAAAATTCCGAACCGATATATTCGACACCTCCACTTCTTTGCCTTTGCGTTCAATCACCCATACTTCATTGCCTATGATCAATCCTGCATAGGACTTATCAGTTTTTAGGAAAAATAATTCTCCAATATAATCCTCTCCGGTCGAGAAGTTTATCTCTGTTGAGTTTTCTTTTCTTAAGACGTTTACGTGGATGTAGCTATCAGTTAATATAAGTTCTTTCATATATCTTTTTTATACAAAAGTCCATAAATAGGGCAAGAAAGAGGTTAAGTGAGCGTTATTTTTAAGTTAAATATTAATTAAAATATGTGCAGTTAATATTTCTGCATATAAAAAAAGGTATGATTGTTTTCGATTTGTGTTTTGGATCGGGATTCTTTTCAGTTGAATTGGTAAAAAATATAAGCGGGAATGTTTAACATTCCCGCTGTGACTGTACAAACTAAAAATTAATTTAAAAAACTAATCGGTACAAATGTACACTAAAGTATTTCCCTTCAGGTTAAGCAAACATTAAGAAAATATGAACTTTCATAGGAGCGCATTTTATACTGCTGACACCAAATGCTGTATATAAATTATTTTATACATTTGCTCTTCCTTAAATTAAGGCATTATTTCAAGGTATAATACCCATGAACGAAATCCTGATCATTATTTTGCTTATCTTCCTGAATGGCTTATGCAACCTGTTTGAGATAGCTTTTGTTTCGTGCAGGAAATCGAAGCTTGAAGAGATGGCGCAAAAAGGAGCCGCATCGGCAAGGATAGTAATGAACAGGCTTAATCATCCCGAAAGGTTTATTTCCGAGATTCAGATCGTTATCACTGCCATTAGCCTGATAACAGGAGCAATAGGGGGAATAGCGCTGGCATCGCATTTTGCTTCATTCCTGACCAGCATAGGATTCACAGGGGAATATCTGAACACGATATCATTGATTGCTGTGATCGCTATAATAGCCTATTTTTCGCTTGTAATAGGAGAAATTGTGCCCAAGACCATTGCCCTGAACAACCCTGAGAAAATAGCCATTATGCTTATCCCTTTCATGCGTGTGATATCGGCGGTGGTTTCTCCGCTGGCGTGGTTCCTGAGCCTTTCAACAAATTTTATCCTTAAACTATTCCAGGTAAAAAAGAATACCGATCCCCCTGTTTCGGAAGAAGAACTCAGGATCATCATCAGGCAGGGTTCGGAACATGGGGTGCTCGAAGAGCAGGAATCGGAGATCATACAGGATGTGCTTACTTTTTCCGATAAAACAGCCTATTCGCTGATGACGCCCAATAAGGATGTGGTGTGGCTCGACCTGGAAAAAACTGCAGAAGAACTTTTACAGGAAGTGATTGGTTCACCCTTCTCGCGTTTCCCTGTCTGCGACGGCTCTATCGACCAGGTAAAGGGCATTGCTTATGTAAAGGACATGCTGAAACAGGTACAGAAGCAGGGAAAGCTGAACCTGCAAGAGATCATGACACCCCCTTTCTTTATCCCCGAAACAATGAAAGCCATTAAGCTTCTTGAAGATTTTAAAAAGCGGAAGATAAAAATGGGTATAGTGGTGAACGAATACGGCGAAACCCATGGCATTGTCACCATACAGGATATTTCGGATAATGTGCTGGGCGACATTCCCGATATGATGCAGGACCACCAGCCGCAGATTTCAAAGCGAGAGGACGGCTCCATATTGGTCGACGGAGATTTCCAGTTCGACGAAGTGATGGAATACCTTGAAATTAAGGTTTCCGACGAATTTAAGGAGATAAAACAGAATATCACCACGGTAGGCGGTTTCATTATGTACATGCTGGATAAGGTGCCTGTCGAAGGCGACCACATTCTTTTTGAAAATTACCGCTTCGAGGTGATAGATATGGATGCCAACCGCGTGGATAAAATTCTGATAGTGAAAACGGATAATCCCGTTACGTAAAATATTTTCCAGCCCTATTCATCCCGTTTCCCTGCATTTCTTTAAAATAGTTTCCTTTTTCATCGGCCTAACTTAGCACCTACGCAAAGCATAACCCTCAGCCAAAATCCAAAGTTCCGCTGTTACTATAGTTATTTCCGAAACTACTACTGTAAAACCTGAAAAACGGATTGAACATAGCGCAGTAATTAAAAAGCCTGCCCGAAAGACAGGCAGGCTTACTGTTGTCAGCCTTGTTTATTCGCAGATTCTGCCATACTATTACTGTATCACTACATATACCCAGTCGCTCCATACATAAGGGTCGGGAGAAGTAATGCTGAACACGGGATGTTTTTTCTTGCTTGCAGCCATTTTGGTAGCTTTCTTAAGTAAGGGGGCTAATCTCAGGCGTTTTACTGCCATTATCATATGCTAAAAGCATGATAAACTTTGTAATATTGCGGGTTTTGAGAAGATAATTTTTTTTGAGTATGGAAATTTTCAGGAAATTGAAACAGATTTAACAATTTCTTAATATTGGAGCTTGCGGCTTAATATTAAATTAACATACTTTTGAAGCCAATCTGATTTTATGTTTGGATTAACTACCGGCTTAACCCTGCTATTACTGATGTGCCTGCTAGCGGCATGCACCTTTGAATTCATCAACGGTTTTCACGATACGGCAAATGCAGTGGCTACGGTTATTTATACTAACTCACTTAAACCAAGGATCGCAGTTATTTGGTCTGGCACATGGAACTTCATTGGGGTGTATTTCGGGGGCATAGCTGTAGCCATGGCCATAGTAAACCTTCTGCCTGTGGAAGCCCTGGTGGATAACGATATGTCGCACAGTATAGCTATGATCATGGCATTGATCTTTTCCGCTATCATCTGGAATATTGGAACATGGTATTTTGGGATACCTATTTCAAGTTCGCATACGCTGATAGGTTCTATTTTTGGCGTAGGACTGGCATACCGCTTTTTACCCGGTAGCACGGCTACTGCATTGAACTGGCACAAAGTTCAGGAAATAGGCCTGTCGCTGCTTATCTCTCCTTTCTTTGGTTTCTTCCTGGCTTTATTGGTCATGTATATTTTGTTTAAGACCATAAGGAAACGAAACAGGAAACTTTTTAAAACACCGCCTACAGGCAAAGCTCCTCCATTATGGGTAAGGGCAGTCATGGTGATTGCCTGCACAGGGGTAAGTTTTTCGCATGGTTCCAACGACGGGCAGAAAGGCGTGGGCCTGATCATGTTGATCCTAATTGGAGTTGTGCCGGGCTATTTTGCTATTGACCGCGGCAAGAGCCCTGTAACTATGCACAACAGCATAGTGCAGGTAGATAATGCCATTCGCTCCATTGATACCTCAAAAATAACACTTGAACAGTATCAGGCAATGAAGGTGATACGTGGCAAAGCCGATACCATTGAAATGACGGTAAGCCATATCACGTCATTCGACCAGATTCCGCAGGAAAAGCATTTCTTATTAAGGAAGAACATATTAATTCTCGCCAGGAACATAGATTTTTTGCTGAAAAGCTTAAGCGATAGTAACAACAAAGGACTCCTTCAAAAAGATCTGATTTTATTGAAAAAGAATGTTGCCGGATTAAAAACGAATACCGAATATGCGCCCTGGTGGGTAATTTTAATGGTGTCGCTTTCGCTTGGCATGGGTACCATGATAGGCTGGAAACGAATTGTGGTAACGGTTGGCGAAAGAATAGGCAAGACACCCCTGAACTATGCGCAGGGAGCTACAAGCCAGATAATAGCCGCATGCACCATAGGCGCATCGTCTATGTTTGGTCTGCCTGTCAGCACCACTCATGTATTGTCATCTGGTGTAGCAGGGACTATGGTTGCCCAAAAAGGCTTCAAGAATTTACAGGGTAAAACAATTAAAAATATTGCATTATCCTGGATAGTAACATTGCCTGTAACCATTGTGCTTTCAGGTTCTATATTCCTTTTCCTGCGCTGGCTTTTATAAAAAGCAGTCTTAACGATTTCTTAATATTCAATTTATTTATAAGGCAATATTTTGATATACTTTTGAGCCATATTCGAAAGTATGTTTGGACTAAGTACAGGCTTAATAATTCTTCTGATCGTTTGTTTGCTGTTTGTATGCTTTTTTGAATGCATCAACGGTTTTCATGATACGGCAAATGCAGTAGCTACGGTTATCTACACAAATACACTTAAGCCAAGAATAGCTGTTATATGGTCGGGTTGCTGGAACTTTCTGGGTGTGTATACCGGCGGTATAGCAGTCGCCATGGGCATAGTGAACTTGTTGCCTACTGAAGCACTTGTCGATCAGAATCTGTATCATGGCATTTCAATGATACTGGCATTGCTGATTACAGCTGTTATCTGGAATCTTGGCACCTGGTATTTTGGTATTCCCTGTTCCAGTTCGCATGCGCTTATCGGCTCTATATTCGGAGTTTGTGTGGCCTACATGCTGTTACCGGGGGCTCACAACATTTCAATGAACTGGGGTAAAGTACAGGATACCGCACTGGCATTATTTACTTCGCCATTCATTGGCTTTGGGCTTGCCCTGGGACTGATGTTCCTGCTAAAGGTTATAATGAAGAAAAGTAAAATTTTTAAAGCTCCTTCTTCCACAAAAGCTCCTCCATTCTGGATACGGGCCATACTGGTACTTACCTGCACCAGCGTTAGTTTTTCGCATGGTTCGAATGATGGTCAGAAAGGGGTGGGGCTGGTCATGATCATTCTTATTGGCATTCTTCCTGCATATTTCGCCCTTGACGCTTCAAAAAGCCCGGTTAAATTATATTCCAATACAGTGAACGTGGGCATTCTTATCCATAAAATGGATACCTCAAAACTATCCGATAATGACATGGCTGAATACAAGACCATAAGAAAGAAAACCGACACATTGCTGAAATATACTAGTGGCATCAAATCGTTTGAATCGGTACCGGCAACTAAACGTTTTGAACTTCGTAAAGATATTATTGTTACCGGAAAGAGCCTGGATAAACTTCTTGCTTCCCCATCTGCTAAAGGAGCCATTAAACTTAGCAAAGATGATATGTCGAAACTTAAAGCTTTTGTTAAGGAAAATAAAACATATACCGAATATGCGCCCTGGTGGGTTATCCTGATGATATCCTTATCGCTTGGTATCGGCACCATGATAGGCTGGAAGCGTATTGTTATTACCATAGGTGAGAAAATAGGAAAGTCGCATCTTACTTATGCACAGGGCGCCAGCGCCGAAATAATTGCAGCAGCTACTATCTCTGCATCTACAGCCATTGGTTTGCCGGTCAGCACCACCCATGTGCTTTCATCAGGCGTGGCAGGAACCATGGTCGCCGAAAGCGGCTTCAGAAACCTTCAGATGAAGACTGTAAGGAATATTGCTGTTGCATGGCTCATAACATTACCGGTTACTTTTGTGGTTTCCGGTTCACTCTTCCTGCTTTTACGCTGGCTGATTGCCTGACCGATTTGATCTCCTATAAATAATTCCCTTTCCGTATGTTTATCGCTTAAATTGACTTTTATAGCTAGTTCTTTGCAAAATGGTTTGTTATTAGCAGAGAAAACTATAATTTTGCGCTCTCAAAAACAGACAGCATCAGTTCTGCCTTAATTTCGATACTTAGTACAGATGGAGAAAATGGAAGACAGGGGAGTCGAAGAAACAATAAAAGGGAAAAAGAGTTTATTTCAATCATTATACCTCATTCTTGCTTATATCCCTTCCGGAATAAAGTGGGTATGGGTCAAAAAGAATGCCCTTCTCAGGAAGACCGCATTCCGCATCATCCCTTATTTGCAGCGCCGGAAGTGGCATGCTAAATTGTGCAGGAAGATCATTAAATATTCCTTTAATCTTATTGTTACTGTCCTTATATACTTTCTTGCCGTAAGCATAAATTTTTTCTGGCTTTTCGGTTCTTCTCCAGACATTGAGAAGAATAAGGATTCGGATATGTCGATAGGTTCGGAATTGTATACTTCCGATGGTATTCTTATAGGTAAATATTACAAGGAAAACCGTGTCCCTGTGGAGTATGGCGAACTATCTAAAAATATCATCAACGCGCTTATAGCAACAGAGGATGCCCGTTTCTTTGAACACCACGGCGTTGACCTGCGCGCTACATTTTCTGTTTTCTGGTATATGGCACGTGGCGATCAGCGCGGCGGAAGCACCATTACCCAACAGCTTGCAAAGAACCTTTTTAAAACGCGTAAAACATCAAGGGGATTGCTGGGCTACATACCCCGTATCCGGACCATTGTTTCCAAATCTAAAGAATGGATCACCGCACTCAGGCTTGAAAGCAAATATTCCAAGGAGGACATACTGACTATGTACCTTAATACTGTTGATTTTGGTAACAATACTTTCGGGATAAAAGTGGCGAGCAAAACATATTTTAATAAACTTCCAGCTAAACTTAATATACAGGAAGCCGCAACACTTATTGGAATTCTTAAAGCGCCTACCACATTCAGTCCTGTTTCGCACCGCAAGAAATGTTTTGAAAGAAGAAACACAGTGCTTGCCCAAATGGTGAAATATAATTACCTCACGCAGCATCAATTCGACTCTATCAGTAAGCTTCCCATCAAGCTTGATTATAACATTGCAGATCCTACTGAAACTGAACTTGGCTCTTATGTCCGCACTGCTGTTGCGAATTATCTTAAGTCATGGTGTAAGGAAAGCGGCTATGACATATATACCGATGGCCTGAAGATCTATACTTCCATTGATTCGCGGTTGCAGAAATATGCCGAGCAATCGGTACAGGAACATATGAAAAATATGCAATGGATTTTCAACTCAAACTGGGGAAAGACCAAGCCCTGGGTTGACGGCAACGGAAAAGAGATACCGAATTTCATTGAGAATGTTATCAAGACATCCAAGTTTTACAAAGCCCTTAACAAACGTTATCATGGCAATACCGATTCTATCAATATTGCACTGAATACTCCGCGCAAAGTAAAATTATTTTCATGGGACAAAGGAGAAATAGATGCTATGATGAGCCCGATAGATTCAGTCCGGTACATGAAAAAGTTCCTGAATGCAGGTTTTGTCGTAATGGACCCATATACAGGACAAGTGAAGGTTTGGGTAGGAGGGATCAATTATAAGTTTTTTAAATACGATCATGTTAACCAGGCAAAGCGACAGCCGGGTTCTACATTCAAACCATTTGTTTATTGCGCTGCCATTGACAAAGGTTATTCTCCCTGCGACAGGATCATCGACCAGCAGGTTACGATCAAATATGTTGAAGATGGCGTTAATAAAACATGGACACCGCATAATGCCGACTGGAAATTTTCGGGGAAGAATATGACACTTCGCTATGCAATGGGGCGCTCCTGTAATTCTGTTACGGTTCAGCTATCCGAAAAAATAGGCTTCCAGACCGTTGCCGATTATGCTAAAAAACTTGGTATATCCAGTAAACTGAAACCAGTCCCATCTATCGGCCTTGGCTCTAACGATGTTTCATTGCTCGAAATGGTAGCGGCATACAGCACGTTCATGAATCACGGGATATATACAGAACCGATGCTTGTAGTAAAGATCACCGACAGGAATGGAAATCTTATCAAAGAATTTAAACCAATACAAAAGCGTATCCTGAGTGAAGAGACTGCTTATCTGATGTCATTCATGTTAAGAGGGGGTATGGAAGAGCCGGGTGGCACTGCTCAGGAGCTTTGGGATTTCCCTGAATTGTTCGGGGATAATAATGAATTAGGTGGCAAGACAGGTACTTCTTCC
>JBEKEO010000076.1:0-12710 GCA_050013795.1 Bacteroidales bacterium | reverse complement strand
CAAAATAAGATGATCGAAATTCTTTGTATAAAATTTCCTTCCAACTTTCTTCAATAATTGGATTAACCTCTGTCATATAATGTTAAAAGTGTGAAATTGTTAATATTTCTTCTTTAAATATTTTTTTTTATGTAACTATTATCTTATCTTTGCCAACAATTAAAATCTGTGATAACACTTTGTAAAATTATGAAAAAACTTGTTTTAATTATTTTTGCTGTGATTTTATTAGGAACGATATTATCTTCCTGCAAAGTTCATCATTCTTGTGATGCATATCCCCATCATGCTTTGCTAATGAAAAAAATGCAAAAACCCGCCTAATCAATTTCGAACTTTTATGACTCCCATGATATTTAGAAAAAGAAATTATCATGGTTTTTTTATTTCTTAACATAATTTTAAAATAATAATTTCGTTTCATTTTGTATTTCATGTAAATTTGTAGTCAAATTTGTATTTGATGCATTTCATCAGATTTTTCATATTTCCATTATTGCTATTTCATTCTATATTTACCAATGGACAAATATCTATGTCCGATTCTTTAAATAGCACTAAAGTATTATTGCGGAAAGAACAGAGTGGTTTTGCCATGATACATACCAGTGGATTTGGTTTTGGTTACAGAAATGGAACTCATATTACAGGCTATAAAAAAAGAATGTTTGAAGTTGAAGTTACTGGGATGAAAAATCCCAAAGAAATAAGGGTTAATTCTGGTTTACAGGACGCAAAGAGTTACATATATGGTAAAGAAAATGCTTTTTTCATTCTTCGCGGTGGTATTGGAGAACAGAAGATAATAAACAGTAAACCTTATTGGGGCGGTGTTGAACTCAGATATTTTTATTACGGTGGAATCTCTTTAGGAATATTAAAACCTATTTATTTATATATATTGGATGTCGATTCTTTAAATATGTACACTCTTTCTATCCAGAGATATAACCCTGCTATACATACTGCTGATAACATTTATGGAAGAGCTTCATTTTTTCAAGGTTTTGATAAAATATCACTGATGCCCGGACTTTATTTTAAAACAGGATTGAATTTTGAGTATGGTGCATATGATAAAACTCTTAAAGCAATTGAAGTGGGTATTGCCGTTGATGCCTACATGAAAGATGTTCCTATCATGGCATATACAAATAATAGAAGTTATTTCGTTTCATTATATCTTAGTCTTCATTTTGGTTCAAGAGGAAATTAGGTGAATTAAATGTGTTGGTGCCAGAAATGAACTTTGAAAAAAATCATTCTCCTCTTTTACAGAAAAAACCTGACTGGCTTAAAATAAGACTTCCTAAAACAGGAGAATATTCTTACCTGAAAGAATACCTGAATAAATATAATCTGCATACAATTTGTGAAAGCGGAAGTTGTCCGAATATCGGGGAATGCTGGAAAAATAAAACGGCAACATTCATGATACTGGGCGATATCTGTACACGCTCTTGTAGTTTTTGCGCTGTGAAAACCGGAAAACCTTTACCTCCTGATTATCAAGAACCAAAAAGAATTTCAGAAGTAATAAGGGATATGAAATTAAAACATTGCGTTATTACTTCTGTTGACAGGGATGATCTTCCTGATGGAGGTTCAGATATTTGGGCTAAGACTATTCTTGCAGTCAAAGAATTAAATCCTGAAACTACTATTGAATCTCTTATTCCTGATTTTAAAGGGGAAAAAGAATTAATAAAGAAAGTTATTAATACCAGTCCAGATATAATTTCACATAATCTTGAAACTGTTGAGCGGCTAACAAGAATAGTTCGGATTAAAGCCAAATATAATAGAAGTTTGGATATTCTGAAGTTTATATCTTCTTTGGGAATAAATACAAAATCAGGTATTATGCTTGGATTGGGAGAAAATCATGAAGAAATTCTCAAAACGATGGATGATATGCTGAATGCAGGTTGCAGAATTATCACTATCGGGCAATATCTTCAGCCTTCTCGAAAACATTTTCCTGTTTATCGATATGTTACTCCTGAAGATTTTGATAATTATAAAAACATTGCTTTAGCAAAAGGATTTAAATTTGCAGAATGCGGGCCGTTGATCAGGTCATCTTATCATGCAGAAAAACAGATTTCAACCAACATTAACTGATTTATTTTGACCGTTAACTGATTAAATCCTACCGTTAACTGATTTATTAATAGAAATTAATGAATATAAACTAAATTTATACCTTAAATCATTGAATAAATTTTAATAAAAACTTTTTTGCACATATTTGAAAAAGATGTATATTGTGCCGTTTTTTATTGGCTTATATTTTATTTCATGTACCAAATAACTTGAAAATTATGAAGAATAAACATGTACTTTTTGGTTTGTTAACTTTAATAGTTACGGGCAGTTCTTTGTCTTTTGCGGCTTCTGGAATTTTCAGACAAGGTAAATACGATCAAATCAAAGAACAAAAAAATAAGGCAAGTAATAACAATGACAAAAAGCATTCTAATCAGAAAGTAAGTAGTTCATTGGGATTATATTGGACGGAATTAGGCCCTGATAATTTTGGAGGAAGAACAAGAGCCATTTTATTAGATAAAAATAATCCGAATATCATATATGCGGGTGGCGTTAGTGGAGGCCTTTGGAAATCGACTACCAGTGGCACTTCCTGGACGAAAATCAATGACCTTGATTCAAATCTGGCTATAAGCTGTATTACCCAAGGCGTAGATGGAGCTATTTATGTAGGTACCGGTGAAATTTTCGCAATCCATAAAGGCTCTGCCAACGGAAGCACAGGCTTTATTGGTAAAGGTATATACAAATCGACAGATGGGATAAATTTTTTATTATTACCTTTAACGAAACCTTCTAAAGCAAATGACACCACAGTTGCATGGGCTTTTGTTAACAAACTTGCATGCGACCCGAATCAAAATCGTATTTATGCCGCAACAAATAAAGGTCTTAGGCGTTCTGATAATGGAGGAGCTTGGATACCCGTTCAATTTGCAAGCATTTCTGATACAAATCAAATTACTACAGATGTAAAGGTTGGAACAGATGGAACTGTAGTAACATCATATGGAAATAAATGTTGGATTTCTCCTAATGGAAATGATGGTACCTTCACTTGCCATTCGTCTAGTACAGCTGGTGATCTTCCTATTAATGGAATAACCAGGGTTGAATTTGCAATTGCGCCTTCTAACAGTAATTATATATACGCATCCATGGCAGGAAACGGCGGAAATTTGGCTGGTATTTACAGATCTACTAATAAAGGAAGTTCATGGACGAATATTGGACATAGCGGGAGCGCTGATTTTCAACCATTTATAAATAACACAATACCTAGTATTAATGGAATACTTAATAATGTTATTATAGTAAATCCAACAGATACTAATAATATTTTTGTCGGAGGAGCTAGTTTATGGGAATGGCATAAGGGAGAAGAATGGGTACAGAAATCAGTTACCACTCCTTATGACGTTTATGGCATCAATACCAATGAACAGTATCTTCATTCCGGGCTGCATTGCATTGCCTACAATCTTGCAAATGGCAATATGTTTTTTGCCGATAACGGAGGAATCTCTATGAGCAGTGATGGAGGTAATTCATTCCATACGATAAATATTAACTATAGCACAGTTCAGTGCAATTCAATATCATGCTCTCCCTATGGCTGGGTAATGGCAGGTACGCAAAATAATGGAACAATGTTTTTTCCACTTAGCGGATCTTTTCCAAAGCATACTTATAATATATTCGATGGTGATTGCGGCTGGAATACTTTTTCATATATTAATCCAAAAGCCTTTTTTGCCACTACTAGTTATGCTGGAACATCAAGATCTCCTGATTATGGAGAAACATTTTATGATAATTCATCATTCTTTTCAACAAGGATACTAGCTTTAGGAACAGGCGCAACAGGATCACCTGGCCTTTCTGGTTTCCCTGCGGCATTTACCACACCGCTTTTACTTTGGGAAAATTTTAATGATACTTATTCCTGTGATTCTATTTTAATAACTGTTGATTCCGTTTCAAATGAATTATTAGGAAAAGGAACAACAATAGATTCTAGCGGTATTTTTATAGGAAAGACTAATTTCACAGGAACGTTAGTAAAAAACAAACAGGATGGTGCTTCCATAGTTCCAGGTACTATATATATTATTAACGGTACTTCTGTTAGTGTAAACGATAATGGAAGCGGACAATTTATGAACGACGCTACCGGTTCTATTGATTATAATACCGGTGCATATGATATTACATTTAACTCTGCTCCACATTTAGGTACTAGCATCCTTGTTTCATATAAAATTAAATATAATATAAATTCTGTTATTCATATCAAAAGTGGTAATAGTCCCGGTACATTTGATTATACTACTCAAACGACATTAGAACCCGGAGATTCAATTAAAATACAGGATGTTATCCAGGCAAAATTTTATATAGGATTTAACAATTCTATCTGGATGACAAAGAAAGCTTTAAATTTTACTATTATCCCACAGTGGTTTCAAATTGCCTCAACATCCGGGACAACACAATGTATGGCATTATCCCATGACGGAAATTATTTATTTGTTGGTTCCGCAACAGGCAAATTATATAGATTATCGAATTTGCGGAAAGCTCAGGATTCTTTGACATCTGATATTGGAACTGTTGCAAAACCAAATATTAATTGCGTTATCAGCACTGCAAATATTTCTTTCAGCGCTGCTTCAGGTAGGGCTATTACTTCTATTTCTGTTGATCCGAGTGATCCAAATAAAGTTGTTGTAACTTTAGGTGGTTATAATCAAAGTACTTATATTTATTATTCGACTAACGCAACAGACTCCGCTCCTGTATTTAATTTAAAACAAGGCAATTTAAAAGCTATGCCGGTTTATGCTTCACTTATTCCTATGTTTAATTCGGGAACAGTAATCATTGGAACCGAATACGGCGTTTATGCCACTACTGATATTGCTAATGCTTCACCTAATTGGACAGAAGAAAATACCGGAATGGCCCATGTGCCCGTTTATATGATTATTCAACAGCAGAATAATTATTGGAATTCAAATTGCCAGGTTTACAATTATGGAACCATTTATATAGCCACTCATGGAAGGGGTGTTTTTGGATGCCAGAATTTTTCAAGCATAAATGAACCGCCTAATTCGGGTAATAGCAACAGCGTTAAAAATTATTTAAGTGTATCAATATATCCTGATCCGGTAATTAATAATGCTACTATTTCTTTCAACCTGCCTAATCGTAGTAATGTTGAATTAAATGTATATAATATTAACGGGAAACTGGTTAATACAATTAACTTAGCAAATCTAGCTAAAGGTAATCATGTTTATACTTTGGATTGCAGTGCAATTCTCAAAGGCACTTACATAATTCAAGTATTGTCAGGAAAAGAAAGCGCTACTGCTAAGTTTGTAAAAATGTAAAGACGCACGATTTTCGAAAAAGCCATTCATTAACGAATGGCTTTTTTTATTCTATTTAAGTTTATCTTCCTTTTGTGAATCAGTTACCTGCTTCATATAGTTATAATCGCTACGAAAACGACTGTTTCTTAACCGATAACAACGAATCGCAAGAAGTGAATAACAATTATAGCGGTTCAAACAACGATTCGAACGCGAGAAACAAATATTGCAACTCGAGGAACAACTGTTGTAACGCGAGAAAAAACTGTTCGAGCAGAGATATCGAAAATAAATGTGAATATTTGAACTGTTAAACCAGCTTTTCTGTTAAACTTTTTCGATAATTTGCGCTTCCAATAGAGGGGAAATATATATTATTGCAAAGAGATTTGGCAGAAATTGAAGAAAAATACTGCATAAACAAAAATGGTAACTAAACTAATTTATACAATGAATATAAGAATAAAGATCTTGATTGTTTTATTGCTTGCCATGGCGTGCAATGCCGTTTTATCGCAAAACAACATAAAAGATTATGAGTATATATGCTATTGTACCCTTATCGGTGCTAATCCCAGGGATATTATTGAAACCGGCAATAACTGGGATCTGCTTTTAGCCCTGAAAGATGGCAAAACCTCTGATGAGTTGGATAAATCCGGGATAAAATATTCGCAAAAACAGCTCGATGTGTTGCAGGCCATTAATTTTATTAAAAAGCAGGACGGAAAATATTACTCCCTTATAACCATTCTAAACTCCAAAGAGTCCTCCGAAATCAGGTCACTTACAAAAGATATAGCCGCTAAAATCGTCCTTCAGATACATAACGATTACTTTTCTTTCTCCAACAAATTAAAAGAACAAGGTTTTGAAAGGAATACCTATACCCTATTCTTTTCCTATGTTATGGATAACTTGGTTTGGCAAAAACTCGAAGCCGTAAATGCCATTCCCCAACAAAAGATCACAGTTGAAATCCCCTTATGGGACGGAACAGTATGGTTTTTGCATGATAAGAGAAAATTCGATTGCGGAACCAATAGCTCCTCTTTTGAGAATTTGAATATAGCCATCAATTGGAGCGATTATTCAGGCGTGTCCTTATCAGATATTGATAATAATGTTATGGAAGCCATACTTAAAGATTATAAAAAGAATGTAATAATTACAGATACTTCAATTAAAAGCCTCTTATTGAATTACGACTTATGCAAACCATCCGGGAAAATAAAGTTTCCGGTAATCAAAAAAGATACTGCAGATAAAATAAATGTCCTTTCGCAGAATATTGCCAATATTATTTCTGATTATTTGATTAAGAATATAGATTTCTCAACTGTTTTGAACAAATTCCACATTAAATCCAAATCCGACGCCATTATTATTTTATATCATGAAATAATGTGGGACATACTGGATATTATGGAAGAAAAAGGACAGATAAAAAAGCCTGTCGCTTTTGCACAACCCAAAAACTGCATGCCTTCCGACATTAAAGATCTGATCTTTATTTATGAAGAATAACAATTTTATTTAAACAAGAAAAACCTTCAAAGATTATTGTTTTGAAAACACTAAATTCAATTTGTATCTTTTGCGGTTCCAGTCTTGGAAACGACATTATTTATAAGGAAAAAGCAATAGCGCTTGGAAAAGTTCTAGCCAAAGAAAATATTAATCTTGTTTTTGGCGGCAGCCACCTTGGACTTATGGGGGTTATTGCAGATGCAACTTTGAATGAAGGCGGTCATGTGATCGGTGTCATTACCGAATACCTTTTTAATAAAGGTATTACTCACAATGGACTTAGCGAACTAAATGTAGTAAAAGAAATGACCGACCGCAAAGCCATGATGATAGAAATGTCGGATGCCTTTATCGCATTGCCGGGAGGTTATGGCACACTTGACGAGATCACCGAAGTCTTATCTCTAAATCAGCTTAGTCTTATTGATAAGCCTTGCGGTTTGCTTAATATCAAAGGCTATTTCGACAATTACATTAAGCAGCTTGATCACTCCGTTACCGAAAAGTTGCTTCGCCCTGAACACCGCAGTATGCTTCTTTCTGATGAAAATGAAATCCTTCTTCTAAAAAAACTGAAAGAATACCAAAAAGTGGAAATAGGGAAATGGTATTAATTTCAACTTTTCTTTGTACCTTTCCCCTCTGAAACAAAATTTCCCAATATGGAAAAAACATATTTTCTTGCGCCTATCGGTCTGCTTGAAATAAGCGGAAGCGAAAAGGGCATAGCGTCTGTATCATTCGTGGCAAATGTTGACAATGTTATTGAAAATCCTCCCTGCCTGCGCGAATGCGTCAGTCAACTCAATGATTATTTCAATGGGAAAAGAAAATCCTTCAACCTTAAACTGGATGTTGAAGGAACCGAATTCCAGAAGAAAGTTTGGAATGAATTACTGAAAATTCCTTACGGGAAAACTGTTACGTACAATGACATTGCAAAGAAACTCGGCGATAAGGAAGCGGTAAGGGCTGTTGGACATGCCAACGGTAAGAATCCCATTGCTATTATCATTCCTTGCCATCGTGTTATTGGTAGTGATGGTAAACTTGTCGGTTATGCAGGCGGTTTATGGAGAAAGAAATGGTTGCTGAATTTTGAACAAAAAGATGTACAAGGGGAATTGTTCTGATGATTAAAGCCACCAACGACTTATTGAAATCATTATCTGCAGAAGCCTCAACTTCTGTTAGAAAAAGAAAGAATCACAACTTTCATTCTGAAGAATCCGATCCTCTTCAGCGCATGTTGAATGCAGTTGAGCCGGGTTCTTATGTTCGTCCCCATAAACATATTAACCCTGATAAAAGAGAAGTTTTTATCATTCTTAAAGGAAGTATGGCAATTGTTGAATTTGATGACAAAGGTGCAATTTCCGATCATATTGTACTTGATGCTGCTAAAGGAAACTATGCTGCAGAGATAATTCCTGCTTCTTGGCATACTGTTATTTCTCTCAAAGAAGGTTCCGTTTATTATGAGATTAAAGATGGACCATATGACCCCGTTACCGATAAGGTTTTTGCTGACTGGTCACCTGAAGAAGGTTCAGAAGATGCAGGAAAATTTATGAATGAAACTCTTGAAAAGATTTTATAGTTTGTATTTATCATCCATATACAATGAATTTCACTATTTTTGCTTTGAAAACAATCTGTAATGGCATCTTTTAAACCTTCCATTCCTAAAGGAACACGCGATTTCGGAGTAAACGAAATGGTTCGCCGCAATTATATTTTCGATACCATCCGTTCGGTGTTTCAGCTATATGGATTCAAACCCATCGAAACTCCTGCTATGGAAAACCTTTCCACATTGCTTGGGAAATATGGGGAAGAAGGAGACAAGCTACTTTATAAAATTATTAATACTCGTGAAATAAGACTTGAAAATATTAAAAAGTATTTTTTCGAGCATACCTCTGATAATATTAAAGGTATTGCTATTGAAACATTAATTAATAATAAAACAATAGAATATATTAATGATTCTTTTGAAAAAGGATTACGTTACGACCTCACCGTTCCTTTTGCACGCTTCGTTGTAATGCATCAGAATGAGATCACTTTTCCTTTCAAACGTTATCAGATTCAGCCTGTATGGCGAGCCGACCGTCCGCAGAAAGGTCGTTACCGTGAATTTTATCAGTGCGATGTGGATGTTATAGGAAGCGATTCTTTATTAAATGAAGTAGAGCTTATCCAGATAGTAGATGATATTTTTACAAAGCTTAACGTGGCAGTTACCATTAAACTGAACAATCGCAAGATTCTTACTGGTATTGCCGAAGTGATTGGAGAAGCAGAGAAAATAATAGATATAACTGTTGCTATTGACAAATATGATAAAATAGGAATTGATGGCGTTAACAAAGAACTTACTGAAAAAGGTTTGTCAATTGAAGCCATTCAAACGCTTCAACCCATTATTTTCCTTAAAGGCGATTCCACCTTCAAGCTTGCCGAGCTAAAGAAAATACTTTCTTCTTCCGAAATTGGACTAAAAGGAATAGCTGAAATGGAAACTGTTTTCAATTATATAAAGAACACTTCTGTTTCATCAAATGTTGAATTTGATTTGACCCTTGCCCGCGGACTTAATTACTATACCGGCGCTATTTTCGAAGTGAAAGCTAAGGATGCATCCATCGGTAGCATTGCCGGTGGCGGTCGTTATGATGATCTTACAGGTATTTTCGGTTTGCCAGATGTTTCAGGTGTTGGTATTTCTTTCGGTGCCGATAGGATTTATGATGTCCTTAATGAACTCAACCTATTCCCTGAGAATTCAAGTGCTACAACTCAAATTCTCTTTGTGAATTTCGGTGCCGCAGAAGAAAAATATTGTATTCCTTTGGTTGCTGAAGCAAGAAAAAAAGGAATTCGCACCGAGTTATATCCTTCATCTGCAAAAATGAAAAAGCAACTCGATTATGCCAATGCCAACAACATTCCTTTCGTTGCCATAGTTGGGACAGATGAAATGAATTCTGGCCTTATTACACTTAAAAACATGCAAACCGGCGAACAAATTAAAAATACTTTGCCTGAAATTATAAATTTCATAAATTCGCAGAAATAATTTCCATATGTACAATTGGAATATACATTATAAAATAAAGATCTGCCGTACCTCACTCTAGTTTATTAGCATTCCCATTTCGTTGTCCTTGTTATCATCAAGGCAATTCCAATTTTATTTCATTCAATTTATTTTTCATTTATAAATCATTTATAGGAGATTAAAACTATGACAGTAGTAATAAAAGGCGCTGGCCTTACCATTGAAGATTTAGTAAAAGTAGCCCGCCATGGCGAAAAAGTTGAACTGCATAAAGATGCCATTGAGCGCATCAATAAATGCCGTGCAATGCTCGAAAAGAAGATCATTGCTAAGGAAATTATGTACGGTGTTAATACCGGTATCGGTGAGTTTTCAGAGATAGTTCTGAACGATGACCAGGTAAAGGATTTCCAGAAATATTTAGTGTATAACCATTCGGCTGGCATCGGCGAAGCAGCCCCTGTTGATCATGTTCGTGCAGCAATGTTGCTTCGTGCTAATGTTCATGCACATGGTAATTCAGGCTGCCGTGTTGAAATAACACAGACTTTCGTAAACATGCTTAATCATGGCATCACTCCCTATGTATGCGAAAAAGGTTCTGTTGGCGCTTGTGGCGACCTTGCCCCTATGTCGCAGATTGCACTTTGCATGATGGGCGAGAATAAAGTGTTTTACAAAAATGCATGGGTTCCTACACGAGAAGCTTTCGAAAAAGAAGGAATTCCAATACCCGGCTTAGAAGCTCGCGACGGACTTGCAGCCATCAATGGTTCCAACTTCCTAACTGGAATGAGCGCTCTGATGTTGTTTGATACTAACAACTGGCTCAAACAAGCTGAAATCGCTTGTGCAATGTCACTCGAAGGATTAAAAGCTAACCTGAAACCTTACGACCTTCGTCTTTTGGAAGCTCGCGGATTCCCCGGTGGAATCAGGAGTGCAAAAGCTATTCATAAAGTATGCAGTGGTGGCGACCTTGCAGAAAACAAATTAAAAGTAAAAGTTCAGGATGCATACTCCATGCGTTCAACTCCAGCAGTTATCGGCTCTGCCCACGACCAGGTTGTTTATGCACGCAAACAGGTTGAAATTGAAATGAACGGTGTTGGCGATAACCCTATCTTCTTCCCCGATCAAAATGTTCAGCTTTCAGGAGCTAACTTCCAGGGTTCACCCGTATCTGTTCCTATGGATATGGTAGGCGCTGTGGTTACTATGGTTTCTGTTCTTTCCGAAAGGCGAATGAACCGTTTGAACAACCCCGCTTTAAGCATCGGATTACCTCCTTTCTTAACAAAGGGCGCAGGTATGTTCTCAGGTTTAATGTTAAGCCAGTACACTGCCGATATGCAGATAGTTGAACAAAGGATACTTTCAATGCCTGCAAGCATTCAAAGCATCCCTGCCGCTGCCGATCAGGAAGACTTTGTTTCAATGGGAATGAATACAGCCCTTAAGAACTTCCAGATACTAGATAATGGTTATGGCGTAATAGGCATTGAGTTAATGGCCGCCGCACAAGCTCTCGATCTTCGCGAAAAGCTCGAAACTCCTTATAAATATGGTAATGGAACTCAAAAAGCCCGCGAAGTCATCAGGAAACATGTTGAATATCTTGATATCGATCGTCCTCTATTCTCCGATCATAATGCAATGAAAGCCCTTGTAAAATCCTGTGAAATCCTTACGGAAGTTGAAAAAGTAGTAGGAAGTTTAGAATAATAATCTTCCTTTTATTGCCAACCGAAGCCCTGAGCTTGTCGAAGGGTTTAGGTCGTGGGTTAACAATACGGATAAACAAGGGCTTTAGCCCAAATATTTAATAAATAAAAAGAGGTTACTAATCAGTAACCTCTTTTTATTAGCATATTTCAACTCCAATTATAACTATTTTTCGTCACCGTCCCTTCCCTTACTCGTAGGGGAAGGGAAAGAGGGATGGAGTATAAGGAGAAATAAATTTAAACATTTATAATTCTCTCATTTGTTAAATTAAGTGTTAACAAAAAAATATTCCCTACTCTTGCAATTTAAGTTTTAACGATTAAATTTGTTTCCTTTTAAACGAATACCTTATTTCTTATTTTTAAATTAAATGGAAGAACAAGGTAGTAACTCCTTGCCGGTTACTAAAAAAAGGCCTGAATTTCTTACTGTACTTTGCATATTAAGTTATGTGGGTATTGGCTTTGCCTTTTTCGGTGCTTTGGTAAATATTCTGATTAATGCATCAGGCAGATCAATGATGTTTATGCAGCATAGCAATTCCGTTTTTGGCAAAATCATCGACAACCAGGATGAATATATCCGGATGCAGCATATCACGGGTATTATTGGCATTATTGCTGCCCTTGTATGCCTTGCCGGAGTGATTATGATGTGGAAACTCATGAAAACAGGATACTTTATTTATATAGTAGGAGAAATTGCACCTCCGGTTGTCTCCCTTTCTTTATACGGACATTCGGGCTTTGGCGAAATGTTTGCCTCATTATATATGATGGGACTGGTAATAAGCTTCATCTTTCCCATTGCTTTTATTATCCTGTACGGCCTGAACCTGAAACACATGAGCTAATAGCTTTATTATTTTTTAAGAAGGCTGCTTTTATCACCAAGCAGCCTTCTTTGTTACATATTAATGCCATTGTTAAAGCTATAATGTTGATTTCTTCAATGTA
>JBEKEO010000075.1:0-12733 GCA_050013795.1 Bacteroidales bacterium | reverse complement strand
GTAAAAAATGGGATAACCTTGATATGAATAATAATCCTAACCAGCCAAGCGATGTAAAGATAAATTTATTGCTTCCTTCTGCTGAAGCAGGAATAGCCTATCAGGTTGGTGGCGACCTTGCTTATCCTGAACATTTATGGATGCAACAAATGGCAGGTGGATCCAGACAATTTCTTGCTTATGATAATTATAATTATAATTCAAGCGAGTCTGATCAAACATGGGTCAACATGTATGCATCCGCAATGAATGACCTTTATCTTATTATCCAAAAATCTAACCAGCAAAATTCTCCAGGTTACAGAGGCATAGGGAAAGTGCTTATGGCCTATTCTCTTGGTTGTTTGACTGATTTGTTTGGCGATATACCCTATTCACAGGCCTTTCAGGGAAATGCTAACCTTTCTCCAATTTATGATAAACAGCAAACTATTTATACTACGATCAATTCTTTGCTTACCACCGCTGTTACAGATCTTAACACTACACCTGCATTTCATGTGCCGGTACCCGGAAGCGATGATTTATTATATGGCGGAAATCTTGCCAGTTGGATAAAGGCAGATTATGCCCTTCAGGCACGTTATGCTCTTCATTTAAGTAAAGTTCCAAGTAGTAGTGCATATACTAATGCACTTACAGCACTTTCTGCAGGCGCTTTTTCAGCAAATACTGATGATATGGAATTTCATTTTGGCAATAATTCAAATGAAAATGCTCCGATTTATCAATTTTTAACTCAAAGAGGTGACTGTAATGCATCGCAGTATATGGTTGATACCTTAATAAATGCAAACGATCCCCGTACATCTGTATTTGTTGACACAATATTAGCAGATGGGTATGGTCCTCAGGGTCAGGCTCCAGGTAATCCAGGTTCGGGACCCAGTGTGGGAAATTGGTTTGCTCAAATAGGTAGTTATTATGGTGCTCCGAATGCTCCTGTACCTTTTATTTCATATGTGGAATGTTTATTTATTAAAGCAGAAGCTGAATTTCAGACTGGTGATAAAGTTGACGCTGTTACTGATTATCAGGCTGCCGTATCTGCATCATTAGACAAATATGGGGTTTCTAATGCTGCATGGGTAACAGCAAATACAAATGTAACACCTGCTACTATTACTTTGGAGAATATTATAACGCAAAAGTATATTGCATTATACTTACAGCTTGAAGTTTATAATGACTGGAGAAGAACAGGATTCCCATCATATATTAACCTTCACAAGCCAGTTAGCAATACTACCGGTAATATTGTTCCACGAAGGTATCCTTATCCAACTTCTGAAAAAGAATATAATGCTAATTGCCCTAAAACAGGAGCTGAACTAACTAATAGTGTTTGGTGGGATTAATAAAATAAAAATTATTTAAAATAAAAAGGGAAAACCTAATGGTTTTCCCTTTTTTGTTGGTTGAATACGATTCACTTCTATGCGAATGAACCTCGATAATGTGTGAATACGATATACATTCAAGCGAAAGCACCTCGATAATGTGTGAATGCGATTTACATTCAAGCGAATGCACCTCGATAACGTGTGAATACGATTCACACGTATGTGAACGAACTGTATAAGTGAACAAATACGATTTGCAATGTTATTAAGTCGCTTCACAATGTTATGAAATCACGTTATAAGTTATCGAAGCCGAATCGCATACTGACCAGTAAAGCATGAAAGATAAAGAGTCGGGCTTGGAATATTTTATTATTTTTGGTTTCTGAATAATATCTGATGACCAAAGATCTATCAAACATTAATGATATTCCCTTATTCTTCATTATTGGCAGGCCACGGTCAGGAACTACATTACTGCGTACACTTTTGGATGCCCACCCGAATGTAATTGTTCCAACTGAGTGTCCTTTTATTCTTCATTTAGCTAAACGTTATGAAAATGTAAAAAACTGGGATCATAATACCATTAATAGGTTTCTTGAAGACTTGAAACGAATGTGGTTATTTCCGATTACAGGTATAGATATCGAATTATTAAGAAACGATTTATACTCTATTTCCGGTATCATTGATTATTTAACTATCTGCAAAGTAGTATTGTTGAATTATCCTAAAGTGTTTGATAAAAAGGATATACTGCTTATTGGAGACAAGAATCCGGGGTATTCAGTCACTTTTCCATATTTGTATCGCATAATTAATAATAAAGCAAAGTACATTTTGCTTACCAGAGATTACCGTGACCAATTTCTTTCATTAAACCAAACTAATTACGATTTCCCTTATATTGCTATTCCAACCAAACGTTGGCGACAATCGATAATCGATTTTACAAGAATTAGTAAAAGACAACCTGAATTGTTCCATACAATGCGTTACGAGGATTTAGTGGTTTCACCGGAGAAGGAATTAAAAAAAGTCACTGACTTTTTATCAATTGATTTTGATCCCCATGTTTTAAAATTTCATGAACATAAGGAAGACTTTTTAAAGATATTTCCGGAAAGGGTACTTAAGGGTGATCACAAGAATCTTTTATACCCGATAAAACCGGATAAAATTGGAATCTGGAAACAAAAGCTTAAACCTATCCAGGTAAAAATTGCAGATACTATTGCAGGTCAATATGCAGATAAATTCAATTATGAACGTGTGTATAAGAGATTTAATTTATTTTATGGTATATATGCTTTACCTGGGTTAATGTTTTATTTTCTTTTAAAATTCGGATATATGATATTAAGGCTTATGCCTTTTCGAATTTATATCAGATTTTCGAGACGTTCTGTGATGGCATATATTTGGAATAAATATATTTTGAGAAGGGAATATAAAAGTATATAGGATTATTGTTTTTCTAAAAAATAATGCAACAAAAAGAAATAGATATAAATAAAATAAAAGAACTTCCGATGTTTTTTATTGTAGGTAGTCCGCGTTCGGGGACCACCATGCTTAGAACTATATTTGATGCACATCCTAATGTCTCAATCCCTTTAGAAAATCCATTTTTCTTGACATTTTATAAAAAATATAATTTAATAAAATATTGGGATAAATTAACATTAGAATCATTATTTGATGAAATAATTAATCTAAAACATAAAGAATATTTGTCATTTGCAAAATGGAAAATGAATAATGCTATTCTTAAAGAAAATATTCTTAAAATGGAAGGTCATTTCAGTTTTTCTGAAATCACAAAAATGGTTTTTTTAAATTTTAACTCAATATTTCCCAAAAATATCATTTCATTGATTGGAGATAAGAATCCCGCTTATTCATTTGTAATTCCAAAGATACTATCTGTATTTCCTGAAGCTAAATTCATTCATATCATCAGAGATTACCGTGATCATATTCTTTCGATGCAAAAAGTTGATTTTGGTTCCAGACTAACTCCTTTTACTGCATTAAAATGGAGGAGATGTCAAAAAGTAATTGAAAAACAAAAGAAGATTGTTCCAAACCGGTTTGTAACAATTAAATATGAAGAACTTGTTACAAATACCTCAGAAAACATTAAAGAAATATGCAATTTCCTTTCCGTTGATTTTTTACCTGATATTCTAAATTTTCACAATTATAAAGAAGATTTCTTAATAACCTATAAAGATGATGGCATAGAGCAATATCATAGTAGCCTGATGCAGCCAATAAATACTTCAAAAATTAAAACCTGGAAAGTGAAAATGCCTGAAAAAGAAATTAAGATGGCAGATATGGTTGTTGGAAGATGGGCTGAAAAATACGGTTATGAGAGAAAATACAATGGTACATATCCATTATTATATTTGTATTTGCTTCCTATATATGTGCATATAATAGTTCAAAGGTTTCTCGGGCTTTTTGTCAGGATGCTTCCGCATAAAGCAATGAATAAAGTAGTTTACAGAAATTCAATCTTTGAAAAATTGTATGAAAAGATATATATTAAACTAAGGGGTCAAAAATCTTAGGAAAAATCGAATAAAAATTTATAAATCTCTGTACTACCATTTAATTGTTTTGAATAGTTGTATTTAGCTTTTTCAAGATAATCGTGAAATTTTATACCCTTAACTTTGTTCCAATCGTAAGGTTCAATATACATATATAAAGCAGGGTCATTATTACAAAGGATCAAAGCTTTTTTCCTCAAAGCTGCCGTAGCTGAAATAAAACTTTTTTTTGTTTGCAAATAAATAGAAAATCCATCAGGGCAAGATTCTGTTTCAGAGTACCCCATTTTTTTATTAAAATCAATCGCTTTTAAATTGGTTTTTAATATTTTTATTTTACTAGTATCGCCTCCTAAAAAACCATAGCCAATCTCGCTCAGGACAAAAGAAGCAAGCAATGGCGCAGGGCTATCAATGTAGTCCAATTCCCAAAGAAATAAACCGGATTCGGGTACATCAGTTTTCGAATCCCAAATTATATTTTTAATATTTATCAAACCAATCTTTTTCCCCTCATAAATAATGATAAAATAATAATTCAAATCATTGTCTATAGATTTAAACCATTTTTTTTGCATCCTGCGGGTGATGTGTTTTCTGAACTGCATAAAGTTTTTCACTTCAGCAGCATTACGGTATTTCCTTACCATTTCTATTTCGGCTTCAGTAAGCCTTTCCAGAGTAATGCCGTATTTCTGAAGCTTCATCCCTTAAACTATAAGATCTTGCTGATGGAATAGGGTGGTTTGTGAGTCTGAGATTTATATATCCTGAAAAGGTATTCACCAAGAATACCCATGCACATCAGCATGATACCGGCAGAAAATAATATAGCTACAATAAGTGAAGTATAACCCATCGGTACCCTGAAAAAGAATTTTTTTAAAAGATAAAATAAACCAGTTAACAGCATCAGTAATGAAAAGAAAAAACCACCATAGGTCATTAATCTTAGAGGGAATGCTGTGTAAAAAAGTGTTATGTTATATGCGTGGCTAATAAGTTTTTTATTTGTATAATTTGATTTATCATATTTCCTTGCTAAATGATGCACAATAGCAAAAGCGGCATTTTCGGTATGCCAGGAAAGTATCTCATCAATGTAAACAAAATCATGGTTGCCCTCAAGCATTTTTATTGCTATGTCAGATTTAATAATCCTGAATGAAGCACCTGCAATTATTTTCCTGGAAAACCTTGAAGATTGTTTCATGTACCAGCTACCTATCCTGTGGCTCAGGGAATGCATATTCTCTTCATAAATTCCATATACGACATCAACATTGGTTTCTATGATTTTATTGTATAAAATTTCAATATCTTCAGGGTTTTGCTGCAAATCATCATCTATAGTAACACAATAATTTCCTTTCGCAAATTTCAACCCGCAAAGTAAGGCATTATGCTGTCCGAAATTTTTAGCCAGTTTTATTGCAATAATTTTTTCGGCATGTTCTTTTTTTAGTCCAGAAATAACATCCCAGCTTTTATCGGATGCTCCATCTTCAACAAATATTACTTCAAAGGATTTATTCATTTTATTGAAGGCAGAATCAAGTCTCTGGTACAATTCTTGTAAACTTTTTTCACTGTTATAAACAGGTACAACCACCGAAAATTGAGGGTTTGTCATAATAATGGTATATTGATATTAAATGAACCAAGGTTAATATTTTGCCCGTTCACCCACTGAGATTCTTCTGAAAGCAAAAAGGCAATAATATTAGCAACATCCTGTGGATAGCCAAAACCATTAGGATGCATAGCTTTGAACTTTTCAATAAAAGCTGCCGACATAGTTTCTTTAGCTTTATCGATCATAGGACTGAAAACGTATGCGGGACAAATGCAATTAGACCGAATTCCTTTAGAAGTCAATTCAATTGCAATAGTTTTGCTGAATCCTTCAAGTGCCAGTTTTGACCCTATATATAAAGAACCTCCAAACAACGGGTTTATCGTGGCAAGCGAAGAAATGAAAACAAAAGAAGCATTTTTAGAAATTTTTCTTTGCGACAACGCTTTGCTGACCAATAAAACTGCAGATTCATAATTCAAAGAAAAAACTTCACGAATTTGTTCCTGTTTGATGTATTTTACAGGAATCATTGTTGAAATACCAGCACAATGAACAAAGCCATGTAATTCAGTAACTGCACTGATAACTTCATCAATTTGGCGAACTTCAGTGAGATCAGCAACAATTTTAACGTGTTTCTCACCTATTAGATTACGATAAGTTTCATTTAACTTTTCAGGAGTTCTGCCAGTAATAAAAACCCTTGCACCGGCTTTAGATAAATTAATTGCAGTTTGCTTTCCGATACCTGATGACGCTCCGGAAATTAAAATATTCTTACCTGATAAATTGTAATTGGTGGTCATGACAAAATATTTTAAACTTCAACCAATTCAGAACAAACAATCTTATTTGTTTCTAAAATCACAGAACCCATAGATAAACCAACGCCAAACCCGGCAAGCAGAAACTTCATCTTATTTTCAATTAGTTGTTTCCTAAGCTGGGTAATCATAGTAAGCGGTACAGAGGCAGAACTTGTATTACCGAATTTTTGAATAGAGTATGGGTGTTTTTCTTTTGGAATCTTAATTTTTTTCCTGATGATCTCATTCATTAATAAGTTCGCCTGATGAAAAACAAACTGGTCTATATTTTCAACTGTCAGGTTTTGCCATTCAAGTAATTCATTTATATTAGGAGGCACATCCATCGTTGCAAAATTGAAAACCCTGACACCATCCAATGCAAGCTGTGCCATATTTCTATAAATTCCCGGACCAAATTTCCTAATATTATACGATGATTTATCAGGAATTCTGCGGCTTCCGCTATGAGGTATATAAATAGCATCAAAATTAGATCCATCAGAATTCATATTAAAATGCATAGGTACAGCATTTTCATCGTATTCAAGAAATGTAGCTGTCCCGGCATCACCAAATAAATTAAATGCTGATTTATCTTTATATGAGATGCCATGTGTGGAAACGTCACCAACCAGTAACAGCGCTTTCTTTAATTTGAATGAATTTAATAATCCGGCTGCAATACTCAATCCATATACATAACCGGAACAGCCAAGCCCCACATCAAATGCCATACATTTTTTTGAAAGTCCAAGCCTATCCTGAAGAATGATACTGGTTGCAGGAAGATAATAATCCCTAGCTTGAGCAATAAAAATAAGCAATTCGATGTCTTCTTTCTTTAATTGAAGATCTTTCATCAATCTTTCAGTTGCATGAAAACACAGGTCAGAGGTAGTAACACCCTTCTGAGCAATTCTCCTCTTTTCGACTCCGACAGTTTTTATATTAAGCTCTCTTTCTTTCACCGGAATCCATTTATAATCCATATTATTGTATTCAAAAACAGGAACACAAGCGGATATCCCCTTTATCGAAACATTATGCGTGGAGAAGAGTGCCATTATTTTGTTCTTTTCTGAATAATTTTAAAGATATCATTGATGGTTTTGGATGATCTCAAATCATCAGCTGTAATCACCACATTATATTCAGTATTTATTAAAGCAATCAGAATTAATGCATTCACAGAATTCCATTCGAAAGTATCTCTGAAATTACTTTCAGGTTTTAATTTCCCTGGTTCTAAGTCTTCAAATTCTTTTTCTATATTTTTAATAAAATCGCTAATATTCATAATTTAAATTATTTATAAACAATGGTTAAGTATGGCACAAATTTAAGAAAAAAACGAGACCAAAAAGCATTTAAAAGAAAATGGTTTGTTAATCAATGTATTTGGAATAACCTGAGTCAAGGTGATAATTTGACTTGAAAATTTTGTTTATGAATTTAATTAAATAAAGCAGGGCTATAGCTTCAACCGGAAAAATAAGACAACTGAAACGAAAACGCAGGTATACTATGGGATAATAAATTTTGTTAATTATAAAAACAAAAAAAACTCCAGAAAAAGCTATTTTGTAAAGAGATGGATCTATCAGAGGGAAATATATTTTATTAAATAATTCTATTTTTCTTCTATGTTTGTTTTTTAGCCATGGAGGGTCAAAGCGCTTAAACATAAAATCTGCCCAGTCTTTTAAATTTGCTGGTGGGATGTAGCCATTTTTAATGGCAATATCATATATTTCTGTGCCTGGGAAAGGAACCAAATAGTGTATTGCCACTTCAGCATCTCTATTGATAAGTTTTGCTTTCATTATCATTTTTAAAGTCAACCTGATATCCTTGTCTGGATTCAAGGGAAATCCAATAATAGTTGAAAACCGGGTAATAATATTGTGGTTTTTTAATAACCGGACAATTTCCAGATTTTGTCCAACGGTAGATTTTTTGTTTATCAGGTCAAGAACCTGTTGGTCACCTGATTCCGCGCCTACAATTATTTGCCTTAAACCCGATTTATACATTAAACTTATATCATTATCAGAAAAAAGCTTAAGAAACAAGCTGACATGAGCATTTGAGTACCACAAAATTTCAAGATTGTTATCCAGCAGTGCCTGGCAAAACTGAATTGTAAATTCGCGATTAACAAAAAAAATTGCGTCTTCGAAACGAACGGCATTAATACCTAATTTCTTCTTAAGATGTTTTAGATCTGTGATGATTTCTTCTATTTCTTTATGGAACCATTTTCTTTCAAAGATTCTTGCCATAGAACAAAATACGCAGTTAAAAGGACACCCATAGCTTGTAAAAAACAATATTGTTTTCCCTAAGAATCCATTAAAAACATAATTGTTAAGATCAAGAAGATCATAATTTGCTTTAGGGAAAGAATTCGGGTTTATAAGGCATTCCTTGATATTGACTTTTATTAATCCATCGTTTTTAAATGCCAACCCTTTTATATCATTGACACTTTCATTATTTAATATTTTTTTAACAAGACTTTGAAAGGGAATTTCGCCCTGTCCTATAATGACATAATCAACAAACTCTTCATCTAAGACTTGTTCTGGGAAAAGTGAAGAATGCCAGCCACCCCAAACCACCGGGCTGTTTGAAATTGATTTAATGAACTTTGAAAAATTAATTCCTCCGACAATTTGATAACCAGTCATTGCGCTTACACAAGCCAATAATACTCTGTCTTTTACTTTTTCAATTATTGGAATGTAATCAGTTTGAACATGTTCATCTATCAATATTATTTCAACGTCCAGATGACGAATCATCCTTTCAAGGTATAATAAGACATGTGGGATACAAGGAATCAATGGTTTGATCCATGTTTTAGGATAAAATAAAATAATAACATTTTTCATTATTATCGGTTATGCATGATTATATCAGGGCAATTTATATTATTTTCATCCCGAATAGAATTCCTCAATTATTATTTTATATCGATCATAAATAAAATTTCTTTTCATGTTCATTTTGGGAGTTAGCTCACCGCTTTCAATAGACCACTCTTTGTTCAGTAATTTAAACTTTAATATTTGTTCAGTATCAATTGCCGTTTTGTTATAATTATCCAAAATAGAAAAGAATTTTTCCGAAACCTGTTTGTTTTTTGCAATTTCATCCGGGCTAGTACACTCAATATTGTTTTGTTTACACCAATTGCAAAGGGAATTAAAATCGGGGACTATAAGCGCAGACAGATAATTCTGATTTGCTCCGACAATCATAATCTGACTGATAAAAGGTGATTGCTTAATTTTACTTTCAATGTTTTCAGGAGAAATATACATTCCTGAAGATGTTTTAAACATTGTTTTTTTTCTTCCTGTAATTTTCAGGAAAATTTTATTCTCAATCACGCCAATGTCACCGGTATGAAACCATCCATCCTTATCTATGGATTCCGCTGTAAGGTCTGGATTATTATAATATCCTTTCATCACATTCGGGCCTTTGCATAATACTTCTCCGTCGTGTGCGATTTCCACTTCAACTCCGTCAAGAATTTTACCAACTGTTCCAAGCTTATATGCCAGTAGATTATTGTTTGAAATTACTGGTGATGTTTCGGTAAGACCATATCCTTCATAAACCGGAAGTCCTGCTGCCCAAAAAACTTTTAATAACTGAGGCTGTAAAGCAGCGCCACCGCATATTATTCGTGTGATTTTGTTTCCAAGAGCCTCTCTCCATTTTTTATAAACCAAAATATCAGCTACTCTTTGTTTTATTTTGTACCATCCGCTGTTATTTCCGTCAATTCTATATTTTTCTGCTAAGTCAACTGACCATTTGAATATTGCTTTTTTTATACTTGTCAGTTGTGCACCTTTTGCTATGATACTTCCGTGAATTTTTTCCAACAGTAATGGTACAGTGGTCAGAACATCAGGCTTCACTTCTCTGAGATTATCAACAATGCTGGCAACACTTTCCGCATAATAGATGCTAATGCCAATATACTGATACATATAATTGAGCATACGTTCATAAACATGACAAAGCGGAAGATAGCTCAACCCGACAAAAGTCTCATTCATAACAAACGTGGGAGCTACGGACGTATAATTTGAAATAATATTGTGGTGTGTCAGCATTACACCTTTAGGATTCATCGTTGTCCCGGAAGTATAGATGATAGTGGCTATATCAGATGGATGTATTTCTGACTTTACTTTTTCCAGCTCTTCTTTCTTTTGATTAATTTCCCCGTTTTCCCGCAGTTCTATATAATTGGATGCATTTGGAACCTGGTCAAAGCAAAACATATATTTTAAAGAAGGCATCTGATCTTTTAATGCAGAAACCTTATTGAATAATACATTACTTGAAATATAAATAAGTTTTATTCCCGCTTCATTTATGATGTATGCCAGTTCAGAATCAGAAAGGGTTGGATATAGCGGAACATGAATAGCGCCAATCTGTATTATTGCCATATCGACAAAATTCCATTCAGGCCTGTTGTTGGAGATGGTTGCAATCTTATCACCCCTGCCAATACCAAGGTTCATTAAACCATAACTGAGCTGATCAACGATCTCGATGTATTGGTCAATGGAATAACTTACCCATTTACCGCTTTTTTTCCCTGAAAGGCAAATGTTCTTATTGAATCTTTCCTTACTATATCGTAGAAGGTCGAATATTCTGTTAACTTCCATTATGCAAAATTAATGTTAACATTGGATATGCAAAAACATATTCACGCCAAGCTGTTCGGTGAAAATATAAATTTGTTCATCGGAAGCACCGGCAGCTTTTGCAAGTTCTTTCATCTGGTTTTCTGTACGATGGATCACTATCCACTGGAGAATAAGCATATAGTACCTGGTAGGGTTTGTGACCTTCAGATTGCCGATCACAATCTCACCTCCTTTATTGGTATTACTTATCAGTCGGTTTAGAATCTTTATGAAAATCTCTTCGTTCAGGTAATCAAACAAACCTGCTGCCCATATAAAATCATATTTCTTTTCAAACCTGAAACGTAAGATATTTGAGTGATGAAATACAATTTCCTTTTCTTTATTTTGAAGGAACTTTTTAGCAAGTTCGATAGCATCTCTTTCATGTTCCAGACATTCAATATAAATTTTTGCATCAGGATGTTTTTTGTAAAATTCGCTGATATCCCAGCAGGCGCCGCTGGAAATATTTAAAAAATGAAATCCTTCAGGATAAATTGTCATTTTCTTTTCAAGGAGATCATGAAGATATTTAATTCTAAACCTTACAGCGCATGGTGCAGCGCAATGATGAAAATATTCATCCCACTTCCTGAACCTGTTATCTGTTGTAACATTTCTGGTTTGTATCCTGTTCAGTAATTCAAAATCTCCGGCATATTTTCGCGGTTTATGATATATGAGTCCATGAATAGTATCCGGAGGGAATAGTTGTGAAATATGCTGATAAAACAAAGCGATTTCTTCTTCTATATATTGTTTTTTTTCTATTGCCGAACCAATTTCATCCATCCATTCGATGGTGGCCTGCCACTCTGATTCTTCAGGGCCGCCTCTTTGTGATAAATCTTTAAGGTGATCAATATGCCATGAAATTTGCTTCATTAAACTGTTTTAATTATTAGCCTTAGTTTCTGTTTTCGACAAAGCCTTCAACTTAACAAAGATAATTTATTAAAAAAACAGGATACAATAATTATCATTAAAAATCATCAGCGATATCATCTGCTACAGATCCTTTCAGTTCTTTGATAAAGGTTTGTATATCATCTGAAACTTTTGTCAATAAAACAGCTCCAAGAAAGATTATGCTAATAACAGATGATTTCAATATAATATCAAGGATGGGATTTTTAAGTAGAGGTAAAAAGACAGCAGCCATGTATGAAATAATTACAATGATTACTACTTTTAGAAAATTCATGGAGAAAGGTTGGAGTCTAAACACTATCCATAAATAAATGAACTTAACCAGATTAAAATAAATAAAAGAAACCATGATTGCAATTGCTGCACCCTGGATGCCATAAGGAGGAATCAGAAGGTAATTCATAATAATAACGAAAATGGCAAAGGAGATTACTGCAACAAAATTAAATTTGTATTTATCGGAATTGATGATAATCTCAGTATTTATTCCCGTTGTCATATCAATTACTTTAGCAAGCCCAATGTAGAAAACCACCCACTTCCCGTTTTGATAGATTTCCGATTTTGGCATTAGATGAAAGATATTATCAATGTTCATCCAGATCAGCAGAAAAGCAAAGCAGCCTACTATCATCTGATTAATTGCTGTTTTCTTATAAAGCTTGTCAATCAATGAAAGCTGGTTGGTATGCCAGGCTTCCGCAATAAAAGGGCTGGCAACCTTAGACAATGATCCTCTCGGAACATCAATAACGGTTCCTATATAATATGCAATGGAAAATAT
>JBEKEO010000074.1:0-12973 GCA_050013795.1 Bacteroidales bacterium | reverse complement strand
GTTGCGGTGCAGGGGGGGGGCAAATGTTCAAAGAAGCGGAGGTTGGGGATAAAGAAATTTTCATTGAGAGAATAGAAGAAGCGCTGGAAACAGGTGCAAATTATATTGCTTCTTCCTGTCCTTTCTGCATGGTTATGCTGACAGACGGTTTAAAATACAAAAACAAGGAAGAGGAAATTTTTAATTATGATATTGCCGAATTGATTGTGATGGCACTTGGAATATAAAGAAAAGACAAGCCCTGAAATTTCAGGGCTTTTTTATTTTAACTTGCTTTTATCTCTTTTACTGCCGCAATAATTTCAGGCAGCACTTTCATGGCATCACCCACAACGCCATAATCCGCAGCCTCCCAGATCGGAGCATCTGGATCTTTATTCACAGCAACGATGCATTTGGAAGAACTTACACCGCCTAAATGCTGGATTGCTCCTGAAATACCAAAAGCGAAATATAAATTAGGGGCAATAATCTTTCCTGTTTGTCCGGTATGTTCTTCGTGAGGCCTCCAGCCTTCATCGGATACTGGGCGAGAACAGGCAGTTGCTCCGCCAAGCAAAGTAGCCAGCTCTTCAATAGGTCCCCAGTTTTCAGGACCTTTCATGCCGCGTCCGCCAGAAACAACAATTTCCGCATCTGTTAAAAGGATCTTGCCTGTAACCTTGTTTATTTCTTTTACTTCAGTCTTTAAATCTCCGGCATTTAATGCAGGTATAAAATTTTCAACAGCAGCGGGGGCGGCTGATTCTATTATTCCGAAAGCATTCTGCATAAGCGTCAGTATCCTTACAGGAGTTTTGACAATGACATTAGCAAATGCCTTTGCTGTGAAAACTTTTTTGGTAATAGTAAAGGGATCAAGCTTTGAAGGTATTGCCGTTACACCTGTCGCAAGTCCCGCTTTTAGTCTTACTGATAATCTGGGAGCTATAGCTTTTCCAGCGTTATTATGAGCAAATAGTATTACTGTTGCACTTTCCTTTGTCGCAGCTTGGGCAATAACCGAAGAATAAACCTGGTTATCCAATGCTGACAATTTATCATCAGTTACGGAAAGAATCTTTGCTGCACCATAAGCACCAAGACTCTTTAGCTCGCCTTCAGCGACTTTACCAATGGATAAAGCTGTTACAGATGTATTAAGCTTTTTTGCAAGTTCATTTGCATAAGAAATAAGTTCATACGACAATTTTTTAAACTTGCCATCCCAGTTTTCTGTATATACTAATATTGACATATTTTTAGGTTTGATTTACAAATTAAGATTTAATTAGATCACTTTAGCTTCGTTATGCAACAATTGAATAAGATCTTTTACATTCTCGGCGTCGACCTTTTTGCACGCAGCTTTTGGTTTGGGATATTCGTAATTTACGAATTCAACAAAAGGTTCTATTGCAATAGGTTCTAATACCTGTAAGGGCTTTGTTCGCGCACCCATAATGCCTCTCATTGACGGTATTCGGGGTTCTTTACATATACCTTTCTGAACTACTGCGATAAACGGTGTTTGGGTAGAAACAACCTCATGACCTCCATCGATTTCTCTTTTCAGTTTAATTTTTCCGGATTCAATATCAAAAAATGAAACAGCCGAAACAGAATTCATATTAAGCAATTCTGAAAGCATTCCGCCTATATTGCTTCCGTTGTAGTCACATGATTCGATTCCGCAAAAGATAACATCATAGGGATCTTTTTTGATGACTTCAGCTAACTGCGAGGCAACAGAAAACGCATCTTTAGGTTCGGCATTGATGCGTATTCCTTTATCGGCGCCAATTGCAAGAGCTTTTCTAATAGTTGGCTCAGAGTCAATTAACCCAACATTAATCACTGTGATATTTTCTATAACTCCGGGTTGGGCATCTTTAATATCCAACGCTCTTGTTAAAGCAAGTTCGTCCCAAGGATTTACAATCCATTGAACACCGCCAGGATCAAATGATGTGTTATTATTTACAAATTTGATCTTTGTTGTAGTATCAGGCACGTGACTGATACAAACTAAAATTTTCATTGTTTTATTTATTAAGTTAATAAATTTTATCTGCAATATTCAAAACAGAATTTATCTTTTATTTTAATAGTGATCTTGATATAACGATCTTCTGAACTTCGGAAGTTCCTTCGTAAATCTGGGTCAGCTTGGCTTCGCGCATCAGTCGTTCAACATGATACTCCTTCACGTAACCATAACCGCCATGAATCTGAACAGCTTCGGTTGTAACTTCCATGGCAATATCGGCAGCATATTGTTTTGCGTAAGCGCTTGCAATACCATAATTCAAATGCTGGTCTTTCATCCATGCTGATTTTAAACAAAGAAGGCGTGCATTTTCCACTTTCACAGCCATGTCAGCCAGTTTAAATGCTATTGCCTGATGGTTTGCTATTTCTGTACCAAATGCTTTTCTTTCTTTTGAATATTTGATTGCTCTTTCAAGTGCACCAGCAGCAATACCAAGCGCTTGTGATGCAATGCCTATCCTGCCACCATCAAGGGTTTTCATGGCAAAGGTAAATCCAAACCCATCTTCGCCTATACGGTTTGCTTTTGGAACTTTCACATCATTAAACATTACAGAATGTGTATCGGAGCTACGCATTCCCATTTTATCTTCGTGTGGTCCGAGTGTGATGCCGGGCGTATTTTTATCAACGATCAACGCATTTATGCCTTTGTGTTTTTTATCTGGATGAGTTTGCGCAATCACCAGATACGTTGAAGCACAGTTAGCATTGGTTATCCAGTTCTTTGTACCGTTAACAAGATAATAATCACCTTTGTCTTCAGCGGTGGTTCTTTGTGAAGTAGCATCAGAACCGGCTTCGGGTTCTGATAAAAGAAAAGCACCAATCTTTTCACCTTTTGCAAGAGGAACCAGATATTTTTGTTTTTGTTCTTCATTTCCGAAAGTTTCAAGTCCCCAATTTACAAGAGAATTACAAACCGACATAACAACAGCAGCAGCTGAATCATGCTTTGAAATCTCTTCCATAGCAAGTACATAAGAAATAGTATCCATTCCGCCACCGCCATATTTCGGGTTGGTCATCATTCCAAGAAAACCCAGCTCAGCAAGCTTTTTCATTTGTTCTTTTGGAAATTCACTTTTGGCATCCCTTTCAATAACGCCAGGTAATAGTTCGCGTTCAGCAAAGTCCTTTGCAGCCTGCTGAATCATTTTTTGTTCTTCTGTAAAATCAAAGTTCATAATATCTTTTTTATAAGGTTAATAATATATAGAATTCATGTAATAATTAGAGGCTTAAAGATATATATTTTTGGGAAAACCAAAAGTAAAAAATTCTTTTTAGTAAAATTTATTTATAAAATCCGATGTAAGCTGAAGAATCTCTTCTTTATACTGTAAATGCGGAGTATGTCCGCAATTCGGAATATGATGAATATCAGCTTTTGGCGAATGTTTTTTTATGGATTCCAGTTGCGCATAAGACCCATACTGATCGTCTTTCCCCTGAATTGCAAGAAATGGCACTTTTATTTTATTTACATATTCTTCAATGTTCCAATGCTGAAATCCATCTCGCAACCAAGTATCTGCCCAACCATGAAACATAGAACCAGTTTTTTCTCCATGATATTTATGCAGCCAATCTTTTAATTTTCCTTCTTCAAATAATTTTACGGTTTTTCGAATACCTTCCACCGAAATGTTTTCAATGAACTGATGAGATGCTTCAGTGATCACTCCAATTATTTTTTCAGGAAAAGAGCCAGCGTGAATGATGGCAATAGAACCTCCGTCGCTATGACCGATTAATATTTTATTGTAATGTTCAATTTCAAGTTGTTTGAATATTTCAGGTAAGGATTTTTGCGCCTGAAGATGTAGATAATCCCAATCATTAGCTGATTTATATTCGCTTGATTTTCCATATCCTTCACGATCATATATCAAGGCAGGGCAGTTGGCCTTTTCGCAAAGCAATTCAGGAAAATCTTTCCACTGTGCAACGCTACCTAATCCTTCGTGAAGGAAAACCAATAATGGCCTGGCTTTAGCAAGTAATGATTTATTTAAAAATTCAAAGTAAATATTTACATTATCTATTTTAGCGAACCCTTTTTGTCTTTTCAATGGATTAAATCTTATTATTCGATAAATCTTCTTTTGCTATATAAAATTCATTCATTATCTCTTCAACAATTTTACCAGCAGGCTTAATTTCTTTAATTAATCCCGATATCTGTCCGATTTCAAGTTCTCCTTCATTTATATCTCCTTCAAACATTCCTTTGCGGGCACGCCCATGTCCAAGCAGTATATTCAGTTGCTCAGCACTTGCTCCTTCATTTTCTTTTTTCTCAACTTCGTTATAAAACTTATTTTTTATTAATCTAACAGGTACAATTTTCTTTAATGCAAGCTGTGTGTCACCATCTTTTGCTTCGATTACTTTTTGTTTAAAATTAATATGAGCCGAAGATTCTTCTGATGCGACAAAACGGCTCCCAATTTGAACTCCCTCTGCACCAAGCGCCATAGCTGCAAGCATTCCCCTGCCTGTGCCAATTCCTCCTGCAGCAATTACAGGAATGGCAACAACTTCTCTGACCATTGGAATTAAAACCATGGTAGTTGTTTCTTCTTTTCCATTATGTCCGCCAGCTTCAAAACCTTCTGCAACTATAGCATCTACACCAGCCTCTTGGCACTTCTTTGCAAATTTTACATTGGCAATTACATGAACTACTTTTATTCCTTTCTGTTTTAGGTGCGATGTCCATTTGCCTGGATTTCCTGCTGACGTAAATACAATAGGCACTTTTTCTTCACTCACAATTTTTATGAATTCATCAGCAAAGGGAAACATCAATGGAATGTTTACACCAAAAGGTTTTGTAGTAGCTGCTTTGCATTTTTTAATATGTTCCTTTAGAATATCAGGCGTCATAGAACCGGAACCTATCAGTCCAAGTCCACCTGCATTGCTGACTGCTGAAGCAAGCCTCCATCCGCTGCACCATATCATTCCAGCCTGTATAACAGGGTATTTTATATTAAAAAGTTCAGTTATTCTATTCATGAAATATAAGTTAAAATTAAAGGTCATGCTTCGATGAACTCAGCATGACCCTTAATCATAAGACGAAAATAATTAGTTCGTTTTTTTATAAACTATAGAAACAAGAGTCTTATCATCACCTCCCATATTAATAGAAAGTCCGTATGGTTTGTCTTTAGGAATGTCGATTTGTGCATTACCGGCTTTTCCGGTAAGCTGTTCTAAAATTGTTACAGCCTGATGAACACCGGTTGCACCGGTTGCATGCCCACCGCCAATTAGTCCGCCGGTAGTGTTGAATGGAACTTTTCCTTTGCGTGAAGTATTTCCTGCAAGTACATAATCTGGTCCTTCGCCATGTTTGGCAAATCCAATAGCTTCAACAGCCAGAATACCTGCGATGGTGAAACAGTCATGGGTTTCAACAGTGGCAATTTGTTCTTTAGTAATTCCGGCCATTTCCAAAGCTTTTTTTACTGCATTTGAAGTAGTTTCAAGTTTTGTAAAATCAGCTGGCGGTTTAGTAATATCATATTCAGATTGTCCAAAGCCAATAACTTCAACTGCATCTTTTACAGAAATACCGCAGCGTTTTAAACCTTCTTCCGATATGACCGCTATTCCAGCTGCTCCGTCAGAAACTTTTGAACAATCGAAAACATTCAGGTTGTCAACAAAACTTTTTGGATTTGGTTCCATCATTCCCTGTGCCATTAAATCTTTTGTGGTATTATGGAATTCCTGTGCTGTCGGGCAAAGGCGAGCATTTTCAATTGCATTTACATACCATTGCGCCATAGCTTTGCGTGTTTTTTCCTTGCCGAATTTTTCAAAATACTTTCCTGCACGGTCGCTGAATTTTCCCGGGAAAAAATAAGCATGACCATCTTTGCGTTCTTTTGCCCACCCTGCTGCTGCAAGTATGTCGGCGCCATAAATTGCCTTCACGGTATTTTGAACTTCTACGCCCATCACCAAAACTACTTCTGCCGTTTCGGCAAGTACTGAACGGATTCCTGAAGCGAGCGCCAACGCACCTGTTCCACATGCACCTTCAACGCGTGTACATGGTTTGAAAGTTAATCCTTCATCAATGTATGGGAAAAATCCTGCAAGGTTTGCCTGCCGATTGAAACGTGATGCAATAAAATTTCCGATAACACATTCATCCACATTTTTTGCTCCGCCAATTTGTTTCAACACGCCTTGCCCTGCTTCTTTCAGCAATTCTTCAAGACCTGCACGTTCTTTTTTAGGATTGAATTCTTTACGACCGGTACCCATAGAAATGGTATGGTATCCGGCAATCATATATATTTTTCTTCTGAGTTTCATAATTTCTCCTCCTAGTTTAAATAATCATTGATAGGTCCGTAAGCATGAAAGAATCCAGTAAGAAGTACTGTATTTACATCCTTTTCGTTGAAAGCAACTTTATCGGAAACTAATTTTTGCCCGATTTCTTTTGAACGTTTTGCATATTCTTTTGCAAGCTTTGCACCCGGCGTATTCAATGTTGCAAGTTCTGCGAAATAATTTTTAAAGATTTCTTCTTTCTTTGGGTTTCCTACAGCAGCTTTCCATGTCACAAATGATTTTGGCATTGCTCCAAGCCGCTCATCACATTTAGCAGCAATGTCAGTAACGGGAACATATTGTTTTTTATCAGGATCATATATGCCTGTAACCTTTCCCTTTTCATATTTCAGAAACCCATCTTTCTGTGAACCGTCATGATTTTGTCCACCTTTCACACCTATTTCCATAAATTTATCAAGCAACGGACTGTGAATGGTCTCATCTTTGACATGAGGCGCCATTACTTTCATTATGTATTGGCAAACATCTATCCCTACATAATCAATAAGCTGGAAAATACCCATTGGACGAATGAGATAATCCTGTGTCACTTTATTTATGGTATATACTGCTTCAACAAACAACATCTCTTTGGTGAGTTTCTGTGCTTCCCCCATTCCATATAAGGCATCACGCATAAAATGCCCGTTGCCGATAAACCCTGCAAAATCGTGTGAAGGAACTTCAATCTTGCGAAGGCTCTTGATAAACTGCGAAGCAAATTCTGCAAGTTCCGGTTTGGTTGTTTCGGCTTTAATTACTTCAACAAGTTTCTGCACAGCCGGTGGATTATAGAAATGAACGCCCAGTATTCTGCCGCCTAATTTGGCTTCCTTGTCGAGATGCCCAATAGGAATTGAAGAAGTGTTGGTGAAGAACCAGGGTTGCTTTTTGTTGTTCTGATTGATTTGCGAAAACAACTTGATTTTTAATTCAGGGTTTTCACTTGCAGCTTCAAAAATCAGTGTGGATTCATATGCTGATTCCAGCGTGGTCACAGGACGTATAAGGCTCATCACATCTGCCACATATTGATTGATGATATCACTGTTTTCTATGAGGTCACGCCGCTCGGCATATACCTTGCGCAATGCGACAGCTTTTTTTTCAGCAGCTTTCAGCACTTGTGCCTGTATGTATTTCATCAATCCTCCTAATGCGGACTGAGAAATATCAAGAGCATAAAGCAGGAATTGTTTTCCTTTGTTTTCAGGTTTCAGGCTCATATCGGCCATTTCCATGGCTGTAAGCAGCAGAATGCCGCTGCCCATTTTGCCTGCAGCACCCATTACTGTTACATATTCAAATCTTTCTATATAGTTCATATTGCTTTATTTTATTATTTACCAATTTGGTTTTCTTTTTTCTAAAAATGCACGCATGCCTTCGGCGCCTTCATTGCCAAAGAGAGAGCCGAATTCTTCCGATTCAAGTTCGCTTCCGCTTCTGAAATCGGTAAGCATTCCATCCCTTGTAACTCTCTTAATCTTTTTGACAGCCTTTGGCCCTTTGGATGCAATTTTCTTTGCCATAGCCATTGCTTCTTCCATGAGTTTTTCAGGTTCAACAACTTTTTGAACAAGGCCAAGCCTTAGAGCTTCCTCGGCTGTTATCATATCAGCGGTGAGCAACAAATAAAGCGCATTGTTCAAGCCGATATACCTTGGCAAACGCTGAGTTCCTGCATAACCGGGAATGAGACCGAGATTGACTTCCGGCTGCCCGAATTTTGCCAGAGTGCTTGCAATGCGGATATCGCAGCCCATGCCAAGTTCGCAACCGCCGCCAAGAGAAAATCCGTTTATTGCCCCAATAATCGGGAAGCTAACTGTTCCCATTTTATTGTAAACATCCTGCCCGACTTTTGAAAATTTCTTTCCCTGTTCGGAATTCATATCCACCATCTCGGCAATGTCAGCTCCGGCAGCAAATGCCTTGCCCTCGCCTGTAAGAATCATCACTCGTATATCTTTCCTGTTTTCAAATTCGTTAAGCAATTCATTCATTTCTGCAAAAAACCTTGAGTTTAGTGCGTTCATGGCCTGAGGTCGGTTGATAGTCACGATGGCTATTCCTTCCCTGATCTCATGTTTTAGGATTTCATAGTTCATGTTATCTGATTTTAATTTTTATAATAAATTTGGATTATATAGTGTTTTGATAAAAAAATCCCAATTATACTAACCGGGATTTTTCTATTTTCTCTATTTCTCAGCATATTAGCAGCCTATATACCTCGCAATGACCAGACGCTGAATTTCCGAAGTCCCTTCGCCTATCTGCAAAAGCCTTTGATCACGGTAAAAGCGTTCAATATCATAATCTTTCATTAAGCCATATCCGCCATGTATCTGTAAAGCCTCATCAGCAACTTCTTTTGCTATTTCAGAGCAATACAATTTTGACATAGCTGCTTCTTTTGCAAAAGGTTTACCATTGTCTTTCAGCCAGCATGCTTTATAAAGCAAGTTTCTGGCAAGTTCTATTTTCAAAGCCATATCGGCCAATTTAAAAGCTATAACCTGCTGTTTGCAAATAGGCTTTCCAAACTGAACCCTTTCTTTTGAATATTGCAAAGCCAGTTCATAAGCCCCTTGCGCAAGACCAAGACCCATAGCTCCTATGGCAAGCCTTCCGCAATCAAGAGTACTGAGCATTATCTTGGACCCAATGCCTTTTTTCCCTAACAGATTACCCTCGGGAACACGGCAATCATCAAAATACAACTCCGATGTATTTGAAGCACGCCACATCATTTTATCGTGCATTGTTTTTGCTGTAAATCCGGGTGTGCCGTTTTCAACAATGATCACTGAAAATTCTTTTTCGCCTTTGCTGTCAACTCCCGAAACAACCTGAACAATAGAACCAAGTGTTATTTCAGATGAAGCATTGGTTATAAATATCTTTGAGCCGTTTATTACCCATTGCCCTTTTTCAAGTTTGGCAACAGTTTTGGTATTCCTTGAATCGGAACCAGCCTGAGGTTCTGTTAATCCGAAACCAAATAATTTCTGCCCTGTGCAAAGTTGCGGCAAATATTTTTTCTTGTGTTCTTCGGAACCGAAATTAAAGATAGGGTTCATTCCGAGCGAATTGCCTGCTGCAACAGTAACAGCCTGCGAACTATCAACCCTTGCCAGTTCTTCGACAGCAATAATATAAGAAAGGTAATCCAGCCCCTGTCCGCCATATTCGGGAGAAACCACCATTCCGAATAACCCTATCTCACCCATTTTCTTAGCAAGTTCAGGCGAGAATTGTTGTTTGTCGTCAAGTTCTTTTGCTAATGGTTTTATTTCGCGCTCTGCAAAATCCCTTACACTTTCACGGATAAGATGATGCTCTTCTTTTAAAATATACATAATGACTTCGTTTTAATTATTAAAGGAACAAAGAATATAAAGGTATAAAAATATCGCTATTTTTATACCTTTATACATTGTATTCTTTTATCTGGTATTATAAACCAATATCAGGAACGAACTTATAAGCATAATAAATCATGCCGTTTTGTCCATCCTGGTTCATGCGACGAAATTTGGAAACAAGTCTGTCGCCGATTTTCAGTTCTTCCGGATTGCAATCCGTAATCTGCGCCAGTATCCTTATCCCTTCATCCAGAGCAATGATACCGACAGCATAAGGAGCTAAATCCTCGAAACCATCAGGAGCTGTCCTGATAATGGTGAACGTTTCAATTTTCCCCTTACCTGAAAGGTTGAATTTTGTAAATTCTTCCGAACCACATTCGGGGCAGATGAGTCTTTGAGGGAATGTTATCTTCCCGCATTTTTTACATTTACCGGCTTCCAGCCTGTATCTTTCGGGCGTTTCACGCCAATGTCTTGCTACTTCCATTATTTTGCCTCCAATATATGAATTACACAACTTCCGCCTGAACCGCCCATGTTTTGTGTCATAGCTGTTTTGGCGTTTTTTATTTGACGTTTACCGGCCTGTTCGCGTAATTGCAGAACGGCTTCGTATATTTGTGCTACGCCTGTGGCGCCAACAGGATGTCCTTTTGATTTCAAACCTCCCGATGGATTGACGGGGTGTTTTCCATTCAATGCTGTTTCTCCGTTTAAGGTAGCGGGCCCAGCTTCTCCCTTTTTATAAAGTCCGATGGCTTCCAAAACCATTATTTCTGCTATAGTGAAACAGTCGTGAACTTCGAAAAAGTCCATATCCTTTAAGCTTTTACCAGCCATTTTCAGAGCTCTCTGAGCGGCAAGTTCAACAGCTTCCAGATGTAGAATATCTTTTCTCTGTGCAAGCTGGATAGTGTCTGTACCTACTCCTATGCCTGTAATAACCACCAATGGATGCTTGCCAAGTTTTTTGGCCTCATCAACAGTGGTAAGCAATACGGCTGCTGCTCCGTCTGAAACGGGTGAACAGTCAAATAAACGGAAAGGGTCGGCAACCATTGCCCCGTTAAGAACAGTTTCGCGTTTTATTTCCATTGGGAACTGAGCAACAGGATTCAATGCTCCATTGCGATGGTTTTTTACAGCCACTTCAGCCATCATTTCTCTTGTTGTGCCGTATCTTTCCATATGGGCTTTTGCCATCAGTGCATAAAGTCCCGGGAAGTTGATGCCGTGGAAAGATTCATAATCGCCATCAGCAGCGGTGGAAAGAGCAGCGGTGACCTCTCCGCCGCCAATATCGTTCATCTTTTCAACACCAATAGCCATTACATAATCCGACATACCGGATGCTACTTCAAGAAAAGCTGTACGAACAGCCATTCCGCCCGAAGCACAGGCCGATTCAACACGAATGGCAGGCGTGCCACGACGGCCAAGATAATCAGGTATCAAACTTTCAAGGTGTTCCTGAGCATTAAATATTCCGCTCGACATACATCCTATTGTGATTGAATCTATGCGGTTGGTTCCTGAATCTTTAATACATTTCAGCGCTGCTTCAACAGCAATATCTCTGAGTGACTTTTCCCAAAGTTCACCGAAATTGGTAATTCCAATTCCAATAATTGCAACATCTCTCATATTGTTTTCCTCCTATGATTGTTTAAGAATTTTATGTCTGTATTTGGCATACTGTCCATATTCAAGGTAAACCTTATGTTCGTCAAGCTGTTTTCTGACTTTAGGGGCAAGGTTCTGAACCTTAGGCAGCCTGTCGGTGGTACGCCATATAAAGGCATCGCTTCCGGCGCCTGAACCATAAGATACCAAAAGAATGAGTTCTCCGGGTTTTGCAATATCCAATGTAGCTGCAAGGCCAAGCGGCGAAGAAGCTGAATACGTATTGCCAAGCACAGGCGTGAGCAGTCCGTGTTTAAACTGAGGTTCTTTAAACCCTAATTTTAATGCTGTCTGTGCGGGGAATTTTCCGTTAGGCTGGTGAAAAACAATGTAATTGAAATCTTCAGGTTTCATATTAGCCTTTTTCAGCATAGCAAGAACAGCGCCGGATACATGTTTCCAGTAAGCAGGTTCACCGGTAAAGCGGCCACCGTGTTCCGGGTAGTGAGCACCTTCGCGACGCCAGAAGTCCGGAGTATCAGTCATATAACAATGTGTGTCTAACAACTGGGCAATGAGGTTATCTGCACCCATCAGATAAGCTGCCGAGCCGGCAGATGCTGAGTATTCCAAAGCATCGCCAGGGGCTCCCTGTGATGTGTCGGAACCAATGCCGAAAGCATATTTCATAACACCTGATTTTACAAGGTGCAAAGCCACAAACATAGCTTCCGTACCTGCCTTACAGGCAAACTCAAAGTCGGCAGTATGAACATGCGGGCATATTCCGAGCGCTTCTGCAAGTATGGTTCCTGTAGGTTTCACGGCATAAGGGTGGGATTCGCTTCCGATATAAACGGCGCCAATCTCCATGGGGTTTATTCCTGCCCGTAACAGGGCGTTCCTGGCAGCATTCACCGAAAGTGTTGCTACGTCCTCATCAGGTAGAGGAACAGATTTTTCGTTAAGGTTCAGCCCCCTTTTATAAGACGGTGCATCCGCACCCCAAACCTTAGCTATTTCTTCAACTTTGATACGATTTCGCGGTATCTGCGTGCCGTATCCTACTATGCCAACATCCATATAATTTACCTCCTTTTTAGTTTTTATATAATGTAAATTTAGATTGCAATAATATTAATAAAATTTAATAATAAAAAAATATTTAACCTATTTTGTGAAAATATTTTTCGATTAACCAATGAAAATAAAACGACAGAACAGGAAATGTTTATTAAAAGTGCTTTGTTTTATAAAAATTTGCCCTAAAGAGGCATTAGTCACAGGTTATTTTGCTCTATTATTAAATAACAAGGACCTGTGTTAGAAATAGATTTGCAAATCGGATAGTTAATTGTTCAAGAATTAAGGTTGATGTATATTGCCAAAGTGTGTTAGATTGTTTGATCCTCCACTTGTCGTATCGGCTTCGGATTTTATTCCTTAATTAATTTCTTTATTACAGAATGCCCATCCTGATCGACTATTTTAAGAAAATAAATTCCTGCAGCCTGGGATGAAATATTGACATTGGTTTTCGTTCTGGATTCTGGCTTTGAATAAATCTTTTCTCCAAGCATATT
>JBEKEO010000073.1:0-13068 GCA_050013795.1 Bacteroidales bacterium | reverse complement strand
AAGTTAATAGTATCACCGTAAACTTCCTCGCATATCTCCACTTCGTGTTCAGGTGGTGTCATTCCGGCAATTAAAGAAAGGGTTAGTTGAGGAATGCCCATTGCATTAGGGCGCTGTTCAAAAGCAGCACAAGGCGCGACAAGAAGAATTTTCATTAAAAGAAAAAATACAGAATGTGTAAAGTTACTACTTTTTTTTAATATTAATATTAAAACCCGAAGTTTTCCTTAGTTTAAGAAAAATTAAAAACAGCCCGTTTATTCACATTACTATATTATTAATAAATGGAATTTAATTCTTTGGCTACTTGGTAGTATTTTCTTCTTTAGGTGTAACCTTTCCTTTAATATTCAGGACTATATTCGATTTATCGGGGTCATTGCTGATTACAGTAACGGTTTTATGCTGATCGCCTTTTTTGCCCGTGGAATTAAATTGTATATCGATCTTGCTGCTTTCGCCTTTCTTCAGCGTGGTTTTTTCGGGATTTGAGGCCGTGCAACCGCAACTGGCTTTTGTTTTGCGGATAATAAGATCATCGGTGCCGTCGTTCTTAAACTCGAAACTAAATTTAACCGGATCGCCTTCCTTAACAGTTCCAAAGTCGTACGATTCGGAAGTAAAAACAATTTTAGGCGCATTCCTTTTCTGCTGAGGCGTTAGTTTCGAAAAATCTTCAACAATATTAGCGCTGATGGTAAGCTGCTTTGATGCTTCGGTAGTGTCGTTTGTCATAATTTTGACATTATCATATAACAGACCATAATCATTTTTCTTTGGCGCATCGTAAGTTACAATGATCATACCCCTTTTTGCAGGAAGCAGTGTCTGAGGTTCGGCTTTGCAGGTTAGAAATGCAGGAACATTTGAAAAAGCAATTGTCATAGGTTTATTCCAGTTGTTATAAATTCCAAGGGTATCAGTTTTGACAACTGTATTTTTAATTTCCATGAAAGCAATATGGTTTGTTTTCATCAGCAGATTGCCTGATATTACGGGGAATGTATCAGCAACGGTCCTGACGTGGGGAATCACTTCCCCTTTAATAGTAAGCAAAACAGAAGGTTCCTTTGTATTGGTGGTAACAGTAATTCCTTTAGTAAATGGTCCGGGCTTGCCCTTTGGATCGAATTCTGCTTTAACATAACCCTGCTGCCCCGGCATAACAGGACTTTTTGTCCAATCGCCGGCCATGCATCCAATTCCCGGCCGTACACTCAGTATTTTCAGTGTATCGGTTCCTGTATTTTTAAAATTAAATACAGCGGAAACCTTTCCTCCATCCTCTTTGATCTTTCCGAAAGTATGCCTCAGTGAATCAAACTTTATCACAGCATTTTTCTGTGCATTTACAACAGTTGATAATATTATTACCATTGCAATAACAATTGAAAAATAGATTCTTGTTTTCATGTTTAAGTTTTTACGACGCGAAGATAACTTTTATTTTGCTAAGATATGCTGTGTGAGTTCAGAAAAGTTGATACCGTCGAAATTACCGGAACTCATCAGCAGGAGATTTGCATTTTCCCACTTCAGCTTTTTAAGGTCATTGAATAGTTTCATGCTTTCGTTATAGATTTTCACATCATCTCTGTCAAATGAAAGCTTAATTTGTTCAGTGGTTATGGGAGGAAGTTTTTTATGTTCGATGGTATGCGGGTTAAAATAAACCATGGCTACATCCGCATCATGCATGCTTCCTTTATATTCCTTTAGAAATTCTGCATTAAGGCTGCTGAATGTGTGTAATTCAAGGCAGGCAACTAGTTTCCTATCGGGGAATTGCTCTTTAACTGCAATGGTAGTCGCTTTTAACTTTGAAGGAGAATGGGCGAAATCCTTAAATACACTCACTGTTTCATTCATTCCAATTAATTCCAGCCTCTTTGAAGCCCCCCTGAACTGGGTAATGGCCTCGTAGAATTGCTCATCGCTAACTCCAAGCTGATTGCATACCAGTTTTGCCCCGTTTAAATTTAACAGGTTATGCCTGCCAAATATCTTTAAAGGGTAAATTGATTCTCCTGAATACACATAGGTCTTTCCTTCGCTAATTTTGAATTCAGGAAGATAATAAGGAATCTTCTGTATCGTAGTTTTTGCAGATTCACAAACTTCTTTTACGATTTTATCATCCTCGCAATATATCAGAATCCCGTCATCCGCAACAAGGTTGGCAAATATCCTGAACTGTTCAACATAGTTATCTAATGTCGGAAACACATTGATATGATCCCATGCAATTCCGCTGATAAGAGCTATATCAGGCATATAGACATGGAACTTGGGGCGCTTATCTAACGTAGAAGTCAGGTACTCATCACCCTCAAGTACCATGAATGGCGCTTCATCCGATAGTTTAACCATCACTTCAAATCCATCCAGTTGGGCGCCTACCATATAATCGCAATCGATCTTATTTGAATTCAGCACATGAAGTATCATAGCTGTAATGGTTGTCTTGCCGTGGCTTCCGCCAATAACGACACGTTTCTTGTCCTTTGATTGCTCGTATAAAAATTCAGGATAAGAGAATATTTTCAGTCCCAGTTGCTGCGCTTTCAGAAGCTCAGGATTATCTGACCTTGCATGCATGCCAAGAATAACGGCATCCAGTTGTTCATTTATCCTGAATGCATCCCAGCCTTCTTTTTCAGGAAGCAAACTATAGTTTTCAAGCCTGCTTTTTGCCGGTTCGAATATCTCATCATCCGAGCCTGTAACATGACAACCTTTCAAATGAAGCGCAATGGCCAGATTATGCATGGCGCTCCCACCTATGGCTATAAAATGTACGTTCATAGAAAAGGTTTCGTGGATTTTAAGTTATCAGTATATTTATGATGATGTAACTAATCATTATTTAATTAATTTCAATTTGTTAACACAAATTTAGAAGAAATCACTTCTTATAAATTGTACCTTTGCAGTAATGTTATTAACAATCGATTGTGAATCATGAAACTTCATGTTATAAATGTAGAGAATTTCAAACTGGACGGAGGCGCCAGTTTCGGCGTTGTTCCTAAATCCATCTGGGTTAAAACAGTGCCCGTAGATGAGAACAATTTAATAAATGTATGTAACAGGTTACTGCTGGTTGAAACAGGCGACCATAAAATTCTCATCGATTCGGGTATAGGAAATAAACAGGATGAAAAATACCTTTCTCATTTTCAAATTACAGGAAACACTTTAGAGCAGGGATTAGCTGAAAAAGGATTTTCTTCAAATGACATTACAGATGTTATCTTTACCCATCTTCATTTTGACCATGTCGGCGGATGTGTAAAATATAATAATGACCGAAGCAAATTATCACTGGTCTTTCCTAAAGCAAATCATTATTGCTCAAAAGAGCAGTGGGATTGGGCTAATGATCCTAACCCGAGAGAAAAAGCATCTTATCATACAGAAAACTACTTGCCTCTCTTTGAAAGCGGCCATCTTGAGTTCATCCACGAAGAGCAGGAATTATTTGATGGTATTTTTCTGAAAATGTATAACGGTCATACGCAAGGGCAGATCATTCCTGAAATTGAATATAATGGCAGGAAAGTTGCTTTCATGGCCGATTTCATCGCTTCTGTTTCTCATATTCCCGTGCCTTACGTGCCGAGCTTTGATGTTCAGCCTTTGCTGACACTGAAAGAAAAAACTGCCTTTTATGAAAGAGCTTTGGCTGAAAACATTGTTCTTTTCTTTGAGCATGATTATTATAATGAATGTTGCACTGTGCAAATGACGGAAAAAGGCATTAAGCTGAAAGATATTTTTAAATTAAGTGAACTGAATATTGAAAAAATATGAATAAAACTTCTTCTGTTAAAGACCTGCAGCGCATAGCCAAAGACATCCGTATCAGTATTATCAGGATGCTTGCAGAAGCCGGTTCCGGACACACCGGAGGCTCTCTCGGACTAGCTGATATTTTCACAAGCCTTTACTTTAATATACTGAACCATGAACCTAAGAAACCTGACTGGGCCGACAGGGACAGGCTGATACTTTCCATTGGTCATGTTGCCCCTGTGCTATATGCAACACTTGCAGAAGCCGGATATTTCCCGAAAGAAGAATTGATAACCCTTCGTAAATTAAATTCCCGATTGCAGGGACATCCCGCAAGGGATCATAGCTTGCCCGGAATTGAACTTTCGGCAGGCTCACTGGGACAAGGATTATCTGTTGCAGTTGGTTTGGCTCTTGCTGCAAAGGCAGATAAAAAATCCTGGCATGTATATTGCATCAACGGCGACGGGGAAATGCAGGAAGGCAGTATATGGGAAGCTGCCATGAGTGCTGCATTTTATAAATTAAATAATCTCACGGTTATCGTCGACCGCAATAATTGCCAGATTGACGGGAATACCTCAAAAGTGATGGAAATTGAACCTTTGGGTGAAAAATGGAAAGCTTTCGGATGGGAAGTTTTTGAATGTGACGGGCACAGCCATACCGACATTATCAAAACATGCGAATTCGCTGGGCAAAGTGTATTCCGCCCTTCTGTGATACTTGCAAAAACTAAAATGGGAAGAGGAGTCAAAAGTATTGAAGACGACTACCGATGGCATGGAAAAGCCCCTTCAAAAGAAGAGGCTGAAGATTTTATTAAACAACTGAAAGTGTAATTCCCTTTTATTATATAATTCTGCCGACCTTACTTAATAAATGCTTTCTTCACTACGTCTTCGGTTTCAGACTGCAGTCGGAAAATGTAAATACCCTCTGTAAAAATAGTAGGATTTAATGTTAACGGGTTATCAATTGTATTGATATGCTTGTAGAACATCATTTTCCCGGAAATATCAAAAATACTTAATGCAAGGTTCTTGTCACTGCCGGGGGTAATAAATACATTAACTCCATAATCCGATTGTGTCACAATCATTGACATCTGATCTTCAGTGCTGCATGAAGATGTAGCTATGTTGGAATAAGTGAAGTTTCCGTTAAAATCCGTCTGTTTAAGTCGGTAATACGAAATATCGCTGTACGGTTCGGCATCTGAAAAAGAATAATTTAATAAGCTGTTACTGTTGCCAGCGCCGGATATAGTACCGATATTTTCGAAAGTTAAACCGTTATGGCTTTTTTCTATGCTGAAATAATCGTTATTTGTTTCAGAAGCCGTAGCCCATTTGAGTTTAGCCTGATTGTTTTCACATTGTGCAGTAAAATAAAGCAGTTCAATTGGTAATGGATTAGTGCCTCCGGTGGCATTCGCTATAGTAAAATAACCCACCCATGTATAGGGTATAGTTGAAGTGATAGTTCCCTGGTATGGTGCAATGGGAGCAGACCCTGTGCCACCATAATTTACCCAGGGAGTTGCAGGAGCCATAGCCACTCTCAAATTAGTAGGATCGGGAGCATTAAATTCATAGCCGTAATACAATTTAATTGAACCATTTGTGATGCCTGTTCCTGTGGGAGTTTTAAAAATATTCCAATACCCGCAATCGGAAACCTTGCTGAGCGAGGCAGGCAAGGTAAAACCTAAAGATGATGAAGGAGTGTGAATAAACTCGCAGTTGTAATAAGTTTTTGCTGCTCCTGCTGCTTGCGTAACTGTTAAATCGGCTCTCATAGAATGATTGATCTTTCCTACAGGAAATGTCTTTGTCACAGGTGATGAATTAATATTAATTGTTTGAACCACAGGACCGTCAACGAAACTGCTATCAGGAGTAGCGCTATATGTTACACTGGCGCCGTCCAAAGTCAGTAAATTGGTCTGATTGGTAACTATATCCCCATCGGTTAGCTTTAGCAATGTAGTAACAGTAATAGGAGTATTTAATGTTATGGCGCTTATGGATGGAACCGAAGTATTATTAATGATTAAGTTGGGAATGCTGGTAGGAAATGTTAAAGCGCCGCCAATGGTCTGTCCGCTTGTTCCATCTAAAGTTATCTGCGAAGTAGGATTAATGGTCAATGTTCCTCCGTTGTATAACCAGTTTCCTCCCACATATAGGTTGTAGCCGTTATCTATCAGAAATGTTCCTGCGTTTTGTGTAAAAATACCATTTATATAAAATATTATAGGTGAAGTAAAATTGCCGGCATTTTGTGTAAAATTCTGTGTTGATAAATTCGCGAATGAACTGGCATCCACCGTATTATTACCGGCTGCGCCTGTATTGGCAATGACAAAATTCCAATATCCTTCTGTAGGTATACTCCCCTGAATTTTCTGATTAGCAGTGCCGTTAAAAGTAATAGTACCACCATTTGGATTAAAAGTGCAGCCATTGTTTTCTGTCCAGTTACCTCCAATATTAATATTAGCCGCTGCATTAAAAACACCGGAAGTAGCAGCTAATGTTAAGTTATTTGTAATATTCAAAGTAGCTGGTGCATTAAAATTTCCGGTATTTAGCGTAATGGAATTTACATTCAGCGTTATAGTGCTGCCTCCGGTAGTTAAAATGGCAGCAGCAGCTTCGCCAATGGTTAAATTATAAAATGTTTGCGCTAACGGCGATCCATTTATAAACTGGTTTGCAGTTCCGTTAAAATTAACTGTCCCGTTATTCGGTGTAAAAGTTCCGCCGTTATTGGTCCAGTTGCCGTAAATGTTTATCGGGTTTGTACTGTTTGCATTCAATGTGGTATTCGCATTAAGTGTTAAATTTCCTGTCACTGTAAGTGTAGGTGAATTTGTAAATGCGTCTATTGATTCTCCGGTATTTGTACCATTTCCTAAATTCAGGTTACCCTGTACAAAAGTGGTACCTGCAGGGAGTGTGAATGTAACAGTATTTGCAGCAGATTCCAGATCTAAATTTCCATATCCCGGTGATGCAACTGCTGAAACAGTAAGGGCATTTGTCTGGTGGTACTGCGTATTGCTTGTTGCCCCAAAAGTATAAGTGGAGAATCCGGTAGGATAGGTTCCCGCTCCCGACATCTCAAAGGTAGCCCCGAGGCTGCTGACCGAGAATGTATTTCCTGCAGTTCCGGTTATAGCAAATGCGCTGTCGTGCAGCGTTCCATGCTGTATCAGTAAATTTCCGGCGATATCTCCGGTAGTAGCGCCAGTTAATCCTGCGCCCATGCCATATGTGGCATTTATCAGTATATTATCATATGTTATAGAGCTGGTCTGCATAATAACATATTGCTCTGGTATCCATGCCGATCCGGTAGTCCTAGTGTAGTTGAAATTGCTTCCCGAAGAACCGGGATTAAGAAAAGCTCCTGTACTTGCCAGCTTTAATTGTTCATCCAGGTTTACCGTGCCCGCACCGCCGCTTAGATCCAATTCCACGCATGGTGCAACAGATGAATTGAACACAAGGTCTGTGCCAATTGTAAGCGTACCGTTTGTAAGCCCGACATAAGCATTATGCCCTGCCGTTCCATCCCCGCTTCCAATATAAAGGCTTCCATTAACAACTGCTGGGGCATTGTTAATAAGCCATTTGTTGATATTTCCGGAATTAGGCTGCCCTACAGTGACATTTTGGGTAACCGTTAAACTATTTGCGCCTGACTGTGTAACAGTATTACCCACAGCCATTGAAGGTGTAAATACCAGTGCAAATATGCTGGTGCTTGCAAGATCATAAGTTACTGTAGCTGATCCAGCCACATTGGCATTCCCGATATTTACAATATCTTGTGTCCCGATATTTACAGCATCGTTCACTCCCGGCACAACCTCCCTGCCATATCCGCCATTTACAGCTATCGCTGCACCTGCTTGTAAAATGAGCAGATTGTCGTTAGTAACCGTTTTCACTTGTCCTATAGGAGTTCCCGGTTGCGACTGCGATAATATCCAATCTCCCACAGCTACCCCGGTTCCCCCCGGTAAATTAGAAGTAAAAGAGGTGCCTGTTCCTGTAACAGTAGTATTACCTATAGTACAACTGATGGTTCCGGGCTGGCATTGTATCCAGTGTGCTTGATTGTTCCAGTTAAATGCACCGGTTACCGCATTATAAATTCCGGTGGATTGTACTGTATTGCCGATCGCAAATTCTCCAAATGCAGCCTGGTTAATAAAAGATGTAGAATTAGCGAATTGGTTTTGAACAGTGGTATTACTCCATGATACGCCATTATAGTCCTGTATCTGAAAAGAAGCAGGAACAGCGCCTCCTTCAATATCATTAGTATTAAAATTAAATGTAGCGCCGTAAGTGGTTATAGTGGCGCTTGTATTGGCAATATCCCAGTAACCAATAACATCACTGCTTGCATTGATCATAGAACTGGCTAAATAGGGGTCTTGTGCCTCTGTAAACCTGCATGTAAGATAACCTGGTGCTGTAACGGTTGCAGAAAGATTGATAGAGGAAAAGTAAGTGGCTCCCAGCTCAAAAGTCATTGCTGTTGGCGCTCCTACAGCCAGCCATTTTTTTTCGTTACCTATAACCCAGCCAACGTTTCCTGGATCTGAAACGGTACCAGTACTTGTTATTATCATGTTATTGGCACCGGTTGTGATTTTACCATGAGTAAATAATAAGGTATTACTTACAGTAACATCATTATTAATGGTTAAACCATTGTTATTATTCAAGGTTAAATTATTAAAGGAAATGCCCGGGGCAGTCAGTGTCTGAGCTATTGCTCCTTTAAAAATCTCGGTTCCGGTACTGGTAAAAGTTCCTGCTGTTACTGTAAAGGTTGCACCGGCAATAGTCAAAATACCGCCGCCATCAGCAAACGTGCCCCCTGCCATGTTCTGGCTATAGCTGCCAAGAGTAGCGAGTACTCCGTTATTCAGTGTGGTTGCGCCGGTAGAATTATAATAAAATGTTTTTGCGGCTGCCTGGTTGATTTGGGAATTGTTATTCGGAATGGTTGCAGAACCGGAAACGGTACAGTTTCCATTAATTGCCAACCAAGGAGCAAAAGCCGTAATGGTTTTTGTGCCGCTGTTTGTAAAAACAAGGTTGTAATAGGTGCTGCAACTGGGCTGCAAAGTTTGCGCCCCAGGGCCATTTAACGTTACAGTTCCTCCTGTAATAGTATATGCTCCCGTTAATTCAGGTTCTGTTGTGCCTGTTGTAGCTATTTGCAAATCGCCTCCCGTAGCTGTTATTTTTCCTGTGCCATTCAGGATATTTGTATTACCGACAATAAAAATGCCGTTGGACATGGTAAGCCTGCCATTAACAGTAACAGTATTAGGACCTGAATAGGACAATGATGCTCCTGCTCCTGTGTTATTTACTATAAGATTGTTAAATGTTTGAGGATCTTGATTTCCCTCGATAAGTTGATTCGAAGTGCCATTAAATGTTACCGTTCCGGTGCTGGGATTAAATAATGCTCCACTTGTCCACGACCAGTTCCTGGATACATTAACATTTGAAGCTGCGGTAGCAGTAAATGTTCCTGCGTTCAGAAGAAAATCACGCCCTATATTTAAAGTAAAAGGGGCTGGGCCTGTAAAAGTACCTGCCGTTTCGGTAAAATCATTTGAAATATTTAATGTAGCAGTACTTCCGCTAATTGTAGTAGTGTTATTAGCCGTAAGGTTATAAAATGTTTGAGTGGCTGCGGTTCCGTTTATATTCATACCTGCGCCATTTAAATTAACAGTTCCGGTGCCAGGCGTAAACCCGCCTCCGTTATTTGTCCAGTTGCCTGAAGCATTAATAGTAGCCGGGGCATTATACATTGAGCCTGTTCCTGCAGATAATAAAACATTTCCGCTAATATTCATTGTTGTGCAAGTGCCCGGAGAAAAAATACCCTGAGTTACTGTAAAATCTTGACAGTTTAAAGTAGTAACAGGACCACCACATTTGGTTGTTGCACTTGAGAAGCCATTTATCAACACATTATAAAAAGTCTGGGCTGCAGCAGTACCGTTTATTACCTGTGTCATGCTTCCATTAAAACTAACGGTACTATTTGCCGGAGTAAATGTGCCATTATTATTATAAAAAGCATTGGTGCCGTCGCTACCATCAATATTCATATTAATATAATTTGGATAAACATGATTATACCAATGATTATAATAATCATCTGCTATAAACTCACAACCGGGACCAATGTTGATGCTGTAGAGACCAAAACTTCCGGGATTCATCGGTTGAAGCTTATTCGGCTGGGAAGCATTAATAACCATATTTGGATAATGAGTAGTGGCATATGCCTGGAATGCAAACCATGTATTACCATTTGTTAATGCATCTCCAAATTGTATAGTTCCTCCAACAACCGTGAAGGGAGAAATATTAGGACCTCCGAAATCAACGTCAGCAAAATACCCCATAACTCCCTGCCTTAATATTACCGTACCAGCTGTCATAGTCGTGATTGAACCCACAACATTGCTAATTTGAAATGTTGCAGAATATGAATATGAGCTAAATGCCCCTATTATTGTTCCTCCCGACATATTAAAATCAATGTAATCTGTAATATCATTAGATCCTGTATAAGGGCCAAAACCTGCGCCTATATTCAAATTTCCACCGGCAACATATAATTGCGGTGTGCCTCCATTTACCAGGTACCTGAAATCGTATCCGCTGTTTGCAACTTGCCCTGTCATTACATTAACAGTGCCTCCATTTACAAAAAGTTTCCCTGATAATACTACATAAGATGAAGCGTACTGAGTCGTTGTATTTGCCACACCCGGGCAAGTTCCTTTCAAAGCTAAATTCATTGTTGGGCCAAAATCAACTTCAATTACAACAGGAAAAGGTATGGTAAGAGGCCAGCCATTACCGGCATTAGCACCGTTATTGTAACAATCGTTCAATGTAACAGCGCCTAAAGCGGCATCCATTTTCCATGTTCCCTGTGTGAAAGTAAAATAGTATAATCCACCGCTGTTAATACCTGTAATAAAATTCGGATCCGTAACATCAAGAGTATCGGTCTTTGCTCCAAGATTCATTACAACATTTGCAGCTATAGTATATGCTCCACCGCCGCTGATAATGGATTTAGCTCCTGCACTGTTGAATGTAAGTGTGGTGCCTGCAGGGGCATTGAAAGTGCCTGAATTTGTAAAACTACCTGCAATGCTTAAACCCTCTCCTGCTCCAATAGCAACTGTAGTGGCTCCTGCAGATATTGTAAGGCTTCCGCATACCGCTCCCGGTATATCCACAGTGCAACTTTTACCTGCAGCAATGGTAGCAGCAGTTCCTGCGCCAGGCACACCGGCGCTCCAGTTTGCAGGTGTACTCCAGTTTCCTGCACCGGTAAATGTTGTCTGCGCCTTGACAAATGATGCCGTAAATATCAGTAGTAGCATTAATACTGATAAAATATGTTTATGGGTTAGTATCGTTTTCATACGCACCTTATTTAATGTAGATTTTTGCTAAAGGTACAAAACTGAATATACAATGTCAATAGGTAAATACCCTTATTTTTGAAAATACTTAATTGTTTTAGATAAATGTGCATATTAGAGGGACATATTATTAAAAACTCATAGTTTAAAATGTTTACATGTTTACGTATATATAGGATTAATGTTTCCTAAACGGTTTAGTAACTTCTTTGTTTCGTGTTTTTTTGCTTGCTTTTTTGGTAAAAATATGAGTTGATTAAAAAATATGTTGCACTTTATATAATTAATGGGAAATATTTCCATTGTATATTTATACCAGACTAAAGTTCTTTGAAGTATTGATGGTTATTACCCGGTCAGCTCTCTCGAAGAGTTGGTGAACTGAGTTGACCAACAGGTGAAGTGAGTTAACCAACAGGTGAAATGATTTAACCAACAGGTGAAGTGATTCAACCAACAGGTGAAGTGACTTGACCAACAGGTGAAGTGACTTGACCAACAGGTGAGGTGACTTGACCAACAGGTGAAGTGATTCAACCAACAGGTGAAGTGACTTGACCAACAGGTGAAGTGACTTGACCAACAGGTGAAGTGACTTGACCAACAGGTGAAGTGACTTGACCAACAGGTGAAGTGATTTAACCAACAGGTGAAGTGACTTGACCAACAGGTGAAGTGATTTAACCAACTGGTGAAGTGATTTAACCAACAGGTGAAGTGATTTGACCAACAGGTGAAATGATGCTTATAGTTAGTGAAAATGCTATAACGACAACTTAAATAGAGAAAAAAGTAAGAGGTTGCATCATAGATGCAACCTCTTACCGCTAACATTTAATTATTTAGGAATAATACTACGGAATAATCACATAGCGCCATTCTCCAAAGGTATAAGGATTGGCATTATTAAAATCAATCATCGGATGCTTGCTTTTGCTTGCCGGCAGCAGCGATGTTGTTTTAGAAGTTAGTGATTTGGGAATCGCCGGTAATCCGGTAGGAGTAGTTTTACGCCCACCAGAAACAATACTGGCATGATGATAGCCGATTATTGTTCCGCTGGGAATATCAAAAAAAATACAGTCACACGTAATGGTGAACCATCTTTTAACAGTAGTGGGAGGAACGCCTTTGGCAGTAGTAACACCAGCTTCCCAAACATGCCCTTCGACACCTTTAATAGTTTTAGCTTCCCTTACATGAACCCAGCCAGTAGCTGTTTCAACAATACCAATAATTTTTCTCATAATACCTTTTCCGGCAAGCTGGAAGTTTATCCTGTTAATAACATTTGCGCCAACAGCGCTGTCGCCGGCAGCAATAGCAGCAGCATTGGCTTTACCTTCAAGATAATTGGAATTCAGATCTAAAGCAGTAAGTAAAGTTTTACGCAACGACTTAACTAAGGCAGTCTGCGCTTTGGAAGGATTAGTAAGCTCAACCGTATAAGCCGACAGCATAGCGTCAGCATCAGAATAAATAGTGGCATCCGGCACATCAGGACTGCCACAAAGAGGATCGCCCGCAAACTTTGTCCCATGAGCAAATGCATGAAGGGCAGGAGTCTTCAGCTTTTTGTAATTGTGCGATACCTTCAGCTTCGGAAGGTTTTTGATCATTGTCATCATCATAATGATAATGAACGTTAACACACTTTTTTTTAGTTTTTTCATAATTGTTGTTTTTTTGTTTTATGGAATTATTTCCACTACAAAAATACAATCAACATTTTCTCATAACAAGCGTGTTTTGAGAAATTTTTTGTACTATCTTTGTAT
>JBEKEO010000072.1:0-13156 GCA_050013795.1 Bacteroidales bacterium | reverse complement strand
ACAGCGAATTGCAATTTTCCCGTGCTTATTGATATATGCATTGCCGCTGTCGGTAACAACATTGCAAAAGCCTTCGGAAAACGAGCCTGCAGCTTTGAATTTAAAATCAATGGTAACCTTATTAGTTTTATCAATAAATCCCCATTTCCCCTGGTACTTTATAGGACAAAGGTTTTCCGAAAAGTCTTTCCAGTCGTCGAGCATGCTTGCTTGCAGGACTTTGTTATTATATGTTACCGATATTATTTTAGCTTTAGTTTGCGCATCACAGTTTAAAGTTATAAAGTAAAAGGTGAAAAGGGCTGAAATAAATAAAACTTTTCTCATAGTTTAATTGTTTTATAAGTGAATAATCGAAACAAAATTAATCATTTTAAATGCCCAAAAAGTAAAAAGAGTACAAGATAAAATTGGATATGTCAGGATTATTGATAGCATGTGTTATTAAATACTTCATAAAATGTAAAAATCTCTCCCTTCTCCTTTTTATTCAGGATAAGGGAGAGATTTTAAAAGGAATCAAAAGATACTAAAATCTTTCTTTCAACCTAACAAAGAATTCACGTCCGGGAGCCGTTGGTAATTATTATAACCAACGCAATTATTTGCATAATAAAGAAGGGTATAAAATTTATATTTAAATTAAGAGTTTATTGTATTACAAGTTTCCCTTCGTAAAGTATCGTATTATCATTCCATATTCGATAAATATACATGCCTGCTACTAGATTTCCTTTATGAAAAGTGTAGTTTATCTCTTTATTATTTGAAACCGGGAGGTTTAAACTCTGAACTTTATTGCTTTTTAAATCATATATATCTAAAGTACATGTTCCAAGTTTTATGGTATTAGCCATAACATGAAAATTTGTAGATTCAGAAAATGCAGTTGGGTTAACTTCTGCAGTAAATCTGGGACTTACAGGCACATCAATTCCTACTAGGGTACAATATTCCATACCAATAATAGAATGTAATTCCAGATTATTAGGCGCAGCACCTGATTGTCCATGAGGAGGATCTTCAAATGCGACTCCTGTAATACATACCTCCGGTATATTTACACTGAGGTTTTCGGTAGTGCCTATATGTGTACTGACCCAGTTTCTGGCAGAAATGAATTCACTTACATGAGCCGAGGTAGCAGCAACAGAACAGGTGGGGTCGGGAACTTCACCTATCATGGTCTCGGTGGGGTGATTGATATCGTGAAGAACCAAATGATAATCATTATCCGACTCTGGTCTCAATTCCTTAATATTGCAATGAACAAAAAATGTTTTATATTCTAAAGGAGTAAGTCCCCTTGGTGCTGATGTACTTGGTGTGGGGGTACTAATATGAATCAACGAATCAATTGTGGTTGCTATAGGAGTATAATTAACCGAAGATGCGGCTGCGTCAGCAAGCACCTTTACAGCCCAGCGTTCGGTGCCTCCGCATAAGATTCCAGTTGGATTGTCACCATCATCATCCTCTGCTTTAAATCCTTTTTCCTGTGCTATTGAAAACAGCGGTACAAGGAAAAACGAAATAATAAAAATTAGATTTCTCATAGTAGATTGATTTTTAATAAACATATAAAGTTACACTATATGAATAGTGTTTGTCAAGAGATTTGTATAATTATTTGTTATTTTTTCAATAGAAAATAAACCAGTATTCATTTTTTAAAGGCTAAATTAAAGTACTGCACTTAGTAAAACACCTTGGATTATTCCTTCACAAACTTCTTCACAGTCATGTCATTTTCTGTTTTCACTTTTACAAAGTACATCCCGTTTGTAAAGCTTGAAACATCAATAATAGTTTTATTAACATTTGTTGGCATGGTTTTTATTATTTGCCCTTGTATATTTAAAATTTCAATTAATGCTTGCTGAGAAGTTTCGATAGTGATTTTGGTTTTAGCGGGGTTGGGATAAATAGTGGTGTTTAAAGAACTGGTCAACTCATTTATTCCTGTACTGGAACTTAATTTTGCAATAAAAATATCATCGGTATTTCCTGTGTTATCGGTATTAATCAATGAATCGGGTGGAAAGCTGAGCATTGGGCTGTAAAACCATCCAGCCACATAAACACTCCCCGAAGCATCCAAAGCAATTGAATTGGCGCCTTCATCATCTTTTCCGCCTATGCTTTTTGCCCAGTAAGTATTTCCACCGGCATCAAATTTAGTCAGAAAGATGTCATTCGTATTACCTAGGGTATCAGCATTTTTCAGAGTAATTGTGCCAAAGCTAAGGGTGGGGCTTCCAAAATCCCCTGCCATATAAATATTCCCTGAAGTACCCACTATAACTGATTTCCCGTCAGCATTTCCCTGTGCGCTCTTTGCCCATTGCACATTTCCGCTGTTGTCATATTTGGCAATGAACAAATTATCACCACCTGTATTAGTTAATGTAGTTGAGCCAAAATTGAGTGTGGAACTATAGAAATCCCCAATCATATAAATATTCCCTGAAGGGTCAAGGGCAAGGGAATTTGCATTATCATCATCCGTTCCTCCTGCGCTTTTTGCCCATACCACATTTCCGCCGGTATCATATTTTACAAGAAAAATATCCTCGTAACCAGCATTTGTCAAAGTAACAGAGCCAAAGATGAGAGTAGGACTTTCAAACCATCCTGCCAGATATGCATTTCCCGAGCCATCCAAGGCAATGGCAGATGCGCCATCATAACCTGTTCCGCCTGCGCTTTTCGCCAAAAGCAAATTGCCATTACCATCATATTTTGCAATGAAAATGTCAAATAAACCCGAATTAGCCAAAGTATCGGAACCAAAGATAAGGGTATCGCTGTAAAAACATCCTGCAATACAGACATTCCCTGCAGTATCTGCTGCAACGGAATAAACCTCATCATTATCATTTCCAGTTGCGCTTTTTGCCCACAGCACATTTCCGCTGGCATTAAGCTTTACAAGAAAAAGATCACAATAATTGGTATCAGTATTTATCAGAGTGGTAGTATCAAATTTAAGGGTATTGCTGTAAAAAAATCCGGCCAAATAAACATTCCCGGAATCATCCGTCGTAACGGAATATGTCTCGTCATTTTTTGTTCCGCCAAAACTTTTTGCCCATAATACGCTGCCACTTGCATCTAATTTTTCAAGAAAAATATCAGCAGTGCTGTCAGTATTTGAATTTATAAGGGTTGTGGAACCAAAGATAATAGAGGGACTTTCAAAATTTCCGGACACAAATGTATTGCCTGAAACATCTACAGCAACTGAATTTGCATAATCGTTACCAGTTCCGGTTGCGCTTTTTGCCCAAAGCCAGTTTTGAGAAACACAGGAAAAAGATAAAAGACATAAGACTATAGTAAAAATGGCTGAAATAGAGAATATTCTTTTCATAGTTCATCAATTTTATTACACAATTATTTATTTCTGCTGGTTGACCAAAATGGGAAAGTAAACTCCAAAAGTAATATTTCTTCCCGGATTATGTATACTCAATATCTTAAAGCGGTTCAGATGGTCAAAATAATTAACGTTTGTAAGGTTATCACCATTAATAAAAACAGATAGATTTTGTTTTCCAAGTCTCAGGTCAGTGCCCACTTCAGCATTGAAAAGAGTATAAGCGCCTGTTTCGGTTTCAAAAATATCATAGCGGTCCTGTTCCCAGGTATGCGTAACACCTGCTTTGATAAAGGTATTGTAGAAAGTATGTTTATTCTTTCCTTTCAACACATACCATTTTATTTCGTCCCTCGAATGAGTTGCAGGAATAAATGGCAGTGGAATAGTTGTAGCCAGATTGGTTCCCCAAACATAAGCAAGTGTATTTTCAAAAGTAATCGTATTAACGGGATGAATATTTATTCCGCATTCAAAACCCTTCAGTAATGAGTTTCCCTGTACAAAGTGGTAAACAGGGAACCACTGGTTGCCGTATTGTTTTTTTTCATTGTTTAGGTTTCTCTGGTAGATGTAATTATTTATAGTATTATAAAACGGACTTACAGTAGCATCAAGATATTTTGTATTTGCAGTAATCTCGCCATCAACCTGTATGCTTGTCTCGGGTTTTAAATTGTAATTGCCCGCATTGAAGCAGAATGTGCCTGGGTCGGGCGCCGCCCCGTTCATTGAAGTGGCAAGTTCGTAAATGTTCGGCGCCCTGTAACCTCGGCCTATGTTCAATTTAGCATTCACTTTCTTGCTGAAATTATAAGTAAACCCTATAGCACCCGATATTGCCTGGAAGGTGCTTTTAAATGTCTGAAAGATAGTATCGCCCCCCGAATTAATAGCGTTACCAAGAGAATCAAGATTTAAAGGCTTGCCGCTTATATTCCTATAATCATATCGTATACCTGCATTCATTGTGAATTTTTCGATAGTCTTCTTTATATATGCAAAGCCGCCGGCATCCTGCAATAAGTAATTAGGTACCACATATTCATTTCCTTTATTCTGGTTTGTCTGTGTCATTCCCGAAAGTCCGAAAGCGGTTTCAAAACCATTATAAACAGGCAGTAATAATTTGGCATCGTATACAAGCGTGTTTAGCGAGAAATATACGTTGGGTGTATTCATATTATCATCAAATTCCTTGCGGTGATTACATTCATAGCCTGCATCAATTTTCAACTGGCTTCCGCCAATTATTATATTTGAAACAGAAGTAACTTTAGTGTGCTGCACATTATTGAATGGAAGTTCAAGCTTCCTGCTTTTCAATTCGTCGGGAGAAACAATGTTCCCGTTCACATCGGTGAATTGATGTGTTAAAGAATCGCGTGTGCCATCCACTGCACCTATGAAAGCATTGAACTGGCTTATATGCAAATGCGTAAACCCCCATTTCTTATGCAGTCCAAATACAGCACTATAGTTATTCTCATTAAAGCCCGAATTGAAAATGTATTCATCTGGTGTTTGGTAGGAAGCAGCACTTTTATATGAGCCCCTGACTCCCCAGATAAATCCGTTCTCATTTCCTTCAAACATCAGGCTGTTGGCGGTTAATTTATTGTTTGTTGAATAATCCGAAGATAATTCTCCTCTTACAGTCCCTGCTGAAGGAGCAACAGGTTCAAGTATATTGATAACTCCGCCAAGCGCATCGGAACCGTAAAATAAACTGGCAGGACCTTTTAATATCTCTATCCTTTCGGGTGCAAACTGGTCTATTTCCATACCATGCTCCGGCCCCCATTGGTTTCCTTCCTGCCTGATACCTTCATTCAAAACAACCACATGATTATACGCAAGGCCTCTTATCACCGGTTTTGAAACACCGCTGCCTGTGGTTATTTCAGATACTCCCGGTACAGTTACTACGGCGTTTATTACATTGGTTGCAGCCGTTGTGCTTAAATCATCTTTAGTAACAGTAACTACAGATACGCTAGATTTATCATTGTCGCTCGATATGGCGCTGCCAGTTATGACTACCTCTTTTTCTTTGCAGATTGAAGGCTCCATGGCAAAATCCATGACTGAACTTACCGAAAAATCAATAAGCTGTGTTATGGTGGCATAACCAATGAATTTAATCTGTACGAGGAATTTCCCTTTAGGAAGGTTCTTTATCGTAAACGAACCATCATCTTTGCTAATACCCCCGCTTTGCAAATCGGGAATAAAAACGGTTGCACCCGTTAACGCCTGGTTTGTTGATTTATCACTTATTTTTCCTGTAAAAGTAATCTGTGAATGAACCAAGGTGCAAGTAAGCAGTGATAATGCGAATAATAAATAAAATTTCTTCATCTTCAAAACTCTATGTTTTAAGCAGATAACAAAGCTATTTAAACTATTTAGTAAGTTGAATAATGCAAATTTAGATTTAATAATATTGATTTTAAAAAAATTAACGATTAAACTTTTATTTAAATAACTAAGTAAAAAAATAGAAGTTGATAATATTATTGTTATTTCTTTCTAAACTCATCACATCCTACTCCTTACTCCATCTACAAAACCCGTTAACTTTTTTTAACGAAAAATCTAACTTTTTTTAACGAAGAGATATTGATTTCATCTGGATTATGTTTTTACTTTTGCAACGATTTTTAAAACAATTTCACTATGCAGGAAAATATAGATATAAGAGAACTAAACGAAAAGATACAGCGCGAAAGCTCTTTCGTTGACATGCTGAACATGGAAATGAACAAGGTTATCATTGGCCAGAAAGCCATGGTTGAACGCCTGCTTATCGGTATGCTATCGAACGGGCATATATTACTGGAAGGTGTTCCGGGGCTGGCAAAGACCTTAGCCATTAAAACACTTGCCAAAACCGTTAACGCAAAGTTCAACAGGATACAGTTCACCCCCGACCTGCTTCCCGCTGACTTAATAGGGACAATGATCTACAGTCAGAAAAAAGAAGAATTCATGGTGAAGAAAGGACCTATTTTTGCTAATTTTATACTGGCAGATGAAATCAACCGTTCGCCGGCAAAAGTGCAAAGCGCTTTGCTTGAAGCCATGCAGGAACGTCAGGTTACCATTGGTGAACAGACCTATAAACTGGATGAGCCTTTTCTTGTGCTTGCCACCCAGAACCCCATTGAGCAGGAAGGTACTTATCCTCTGCCCGAAGCGCAAGTTGACCGTTTCATGCTGAAAATAGTAATAAGCTATCCAACCAAACAGGAGGAAAAACTTATTATTCGCGAAAACATGGGTAACGAGCTTCCTGTTGCAAACACTATACTGAAAACAGAAGATATAATTAAGGCAAGAGGTATTGTAAGAGATATCTACATGGATGAAAAAATTGAAAATTACATTACTGATATTGTTTTTGCATCACGTTACCCTCAGGAATATAATTTATCAAAATTCAAGAACCTTATCAGTTACGGAGGTTCACCGCGTGCCAGCATTTACCTTGCTCTGGCTTCCAAAGCATATGCTTTTCTGAAACGCAGAGGCTATGTCATACCTGAAGATGTTCGTGCTGTTTGTCACGATGTGCTTCGCCACAGAATAGGCTTAACTTATGAAGCTGAAGCTGAAAACATTACCACAGAAGAAATTATCAATGATATTTTGAATTCGGTTGAAGTACCTTAATAAATGGATTCAGAAAACATAATTTAAAATATACATTTAAATTGACAAGCAGAATTGGAAACCAGTGAACTCATAAAGAAGGTCAGGAAGATCGAGATCATAACCCGCAGGTTATCGAGTCAGGTCTTTTCAGGGCAGTATCACAGCGCCTTTAAAGGAAAAGGCATGGAGTTCAGCGAGGTGAGGGAATACCAGTTTGGTGATGATATCCGCAGCATCGACTGGAATGTTACCGCACGTTTTAATCATCCTTATGTTAAAATATTCAACGAAGAACGCGAGCTTACTGTAATGCTTCTGGTTGATGTTAGCCGCTCCAATGAATTCGGAACACAAAAACAATTCAAACAGGAACTCATTACCGAGCTGGCAGCGGTGCTTTCTTTTTCTGCCATACATAATAATGATAAAGTAGGAGTAATATTTTTTAGTTCACAGATTGAAAAGTTTATTCCTCCGAAGAAAGGCACATCGCATATATTAAGGATAATCAGGGAACTCATCAACTTTACTCCTAAATACAACGGGACTGATATCACAGGAGCGCTCCGCTTTATGACAAATGTTATAAAGAAAAAAAGTATAGCCTTCCTTATTTCCGATTTTATTGATAAAGGATTTAACGATGCTCTAAAAATAGCTAACAAAAAACATGACATAATAGCTGTGAAGATAAACGATGTGAGGGAAAGAGAACTTCCTAATGTTGGACTTGTGAGAGTTAAAGATTCTGAAAGTGGCAAATCAAGATGGATAGATACATCAAATTCCATTTTAAGGAAAATGTATATGGAAAATAAAATAAAGACTGATACCGCCCTTAATGACATGTTTATCCGCAGCGGCGTTGATGTGGTTGACCTCGATACAGATATAGATTATGTAAAACCATTGATGAAATTGTTTAAGAAACGTGGTGCAAGATGGTAATTAAGTTATAAAGTTTGTAAAGTTAAAAAGTAAGAAAGTTTAATTGTGATAAGAAAAAGTATATTCATATTATCCTTCATAATAATTGCGTTTGCAGGGAATGTCTTCTCCCAACAGGTAACTGCAAAAGCAAAGCTTGATTCGAATAATCTTCTTATCGGCGATCAGGTGAAGCTAAAGGTGCAACTCTCCTACCCTTCCAAAACAATAATTGCGTGGCCTGATATTAAAGATACACTGACCAAGCATATTGAGATAGTAAAGAAGTCGAAGATAGATACTATTAGTAAAGATCCTAATAAACTGACACTTGCACAAACACTCGTTATTACATGTTTTGATTCAGGAGGTTTTTATATTCCGCAAATCCCTTTCGGGTATAAGAATCCTGGGGATACTGCATTTAATCAAGTTCTCACAGACTCAATATTATTAAATGTAAAAAACATTCCCGTTGATACTACTAAAGCATTTAAAGATATTAAAGGTCCTATGGGAGTTCCATGGACATTAAAGGAAATGCTGCCCTATATTCTTGGCGCTATTTTACTTGCAGCTATTATTTGGTTCATTATTTATTATCTCCGCAAACGCAAGAAAGGTGAATCGCTTCTGAGTTTCTCAAAACCAAAACGCCCTGCACATGAAGAAGCTTTGCTTGCTCTTGAAGAACTGCGGAATAAAAAGCTTTGGCAGAATAACAAAGTTAAAGAGTATTATGTGGAACTGACTGAGATCACGCGTAATTATATTGAAAAGAGGTATGGAGTGATTGCCCTTGAAATGACAACGGATGAAATTATCAGTGCATTATCTCCTTTCTCCATTAAGGATGAGTTAAAGAAGAAACTAAGGCAAACCTTTGTTCTCGCTGACCTTGTGAAGTTTGCAAAAGCATTCCCTTTGCCAAACGAGCACGATACATGTCTTGATACTGCTATTGAATTTGTAAAAGAAACCAAGCCTGTTGAAGTACAACAACCAACTGAAGAAAAAGTGGTTATTCCGCTTATGGAAATTAAGAAAGATCAAAATGTAAATGGAGGACCGGATAATGCTGTCTAACATTCATTTTGCACAACCATGGTTCCTCTTATTCCTTGTCATCATTCCAGTGATGTCAGTATGGTATTGGTTTAGGCACAAATCAAGCAGTGCTGATATACAAGTTTCTGATGCCACTGTTTTTGATGCTACACCGAAATCATTGCGCCAGCGTTTATATCATGGTTTATTTATTCTGAGGATGCTTGCTGTTGCAGCTTTAATCATTGCACTTGCACGTCCTCAATCTCACAGCAGTGGAGAAGATGTTTCAGTTGAAGGTATTGACATTGTATTGGCTAGCGATATTTCAGGAAGCATGCAGGCAGAAGATTTCAAGCCTAACCGTGTTGAAGCTGCTAAAGCAATAGCCATGCAGTTCATTGACAGCAGGCCAAACGACAGGATAGGTCTGGTAATATTCAGCAGTGAAGCTTTTACACAATGTCCGCTTACTTCAAATCATTCCATTCTCAAAAATCTTTTTGCACAGGTTCATACAGGTATGATAGACGATGGAACTGCCATCGGTGACGGGCTGGCCACTGCTGTTAACCGCTTAAGATTTAGTTCGGCTATCAGTAAAGTAATCATTCTTCTTACTGACGGAGTCAATAACCAGGGTGTAATTGACCCTATGACTGCCGCTGAAATAGCAAAACTGTACGGTATTAGAGTCTATACTATCGGTGTAGGAACTATGGGAACTGCTCCATACCCAGTTAAGACACAATTTGGGATGCAATATCAAAATATGGAAGTTGAAATAGACGAAGCTTTATTAAAACAAATAGCCGACCTGACAAACGGTAAATATTTTCGTGCTACCAATAATGAGAAGCTTGAAGCCATATATAAAGAAATTGATAAACTTGAAAAATCAAAAATTGATGTACTGGAGTATAGTAAGAAAACGGAAGAATTCATTCCGTTATTATTTATTGCACTTGCTCTTTTCCTTTTGGAGATTACTGCAAGATACCTTGTTTATAAGAGTATTCCATAGTACAGTTATAAGTTTGGAGTAAAATATTTATTGAGGATTTAGAAAATGAAGTTTGCACACACATATTATCTGATAGGGCTTTCCGTAATTGCAGTCTTTGCTTTTCTTTATATTATACAGAGACTATGGAAACAGAAAGCTTACAATAGATTCGGTGAAGCATCTGTTATTTCCCGCCTGATGCCAGACGTTTCAAGTGTTAGGGCATTAATGAAATTTATTGCATTAATGCTGGCTGTAGCTTTCCTCATTATGGCATTGGCGAGACCACAAACTGGGTCTAAGTTGGAAAAGTCTAAACACAAAGGTGTTGAACTAATGATACTGCTTGATGTTTCGAACAGCATGCTGGCAGAAGATATAAAGCCAAGCCGCCTGGAACGCGCCAAGCAAGCCATCAGCAAACTGATAGACCAATTAGACAATGACAAGATAGGACTTATAGTATTTGCAGGGAAACCTTATGTGCAACTCCCTATCACTACTGATTATGCTGCTGCTAAGATGTTTCTTACAACCATCTCAACAGATATGGTTCCTGAGCAGGGAACGGCTATAGGAGCAGCAATTAATATGGGTGCACAATCTTTCGACTTCCAGGATAAAACCAGAAATAAAGCCATCATCTTAATCACTGACGGAGAGAACTTCGAAGATGATGCTATTGAAGCTTCAAAAGCTGCTGTAGAAAACGGAATATATATTCATACTATCGGCATGGGTTTGCCTGAAGGAAGTCCTATCCCGATATATAAAAATGGCGTTGCTATGGGATTCAAACAGGATAATGAAGGTAAGACAGTCGTTACCAAACTGGATGAATCCATGCTGCAGGAAATTGCTGCAACAGGAAAAGGAATATATGTAAGGGCAAGTAATTCAGAAGTCGGTCTTAAAAAGATAATGGAAGAGATTGACAAGATGCAGAAGAAAGAATTCGAAGCCAAAGTTTATTCCGACTATGAAGACCAGTTCCAGTATTTTATTGCTGTGGCTCTTTTGTTCATGCTGGGAGAATTATTTATTTTTGAACGCAGAAGCAAATGGATAATGAAACTGGATATTTTCGGTGAAAGGAAAAATGAAAAGAAAAAAATTAATGCATAAAATGGTAAAGAAACATATCATATTATTCATTGCTTTTCTGTTAAGTTTTTCTGCTTTTTCTCAAACAGCTGAAAAACTTGTGCGTAAAGGTAACTCACAATATAAAAGCGGTAACTATAAGGATGCTGAAGTAACCTATAAGAAAGCCCTCGCAAAAGATTCTAATAATGTTAAGGGTAAATTCAACATGGCCGACGCTATTTATAAGCAGGGCAATTATGAAGAAGCTTTGAAGAATTATCAGTCATTAATGGAAAACAACCTTGATAATAAAACCAAGGCTAGTATTTATCATAACATAGGTAACTCATTGCTGCAATCGAAGAAATACGACCAGTGCATTGAAGCCTATAAGAATGCTTTGCGTAACAATCCGGATGATCAGGATACAAAATACAATCTTTCATATGCTGAGAAGATGCTGAAGAAACAACAACAGCAGCAACAACAGCAACAGCAAAACAAGGATAAAAAGGATCAGGACAAAAAAGACCAGAAGCAGAAGCAGGATCAGAAACAAGACCAGGATAAAAAGGATCAGGATAAAGATAAGCAACAGCAGCAAAAGAAGGATCAGATCTCAAAAGAGGATGCCAAACGCATGCTGGATGCCTTAAATAATAAAGATAAGAACACTCAGGATAAACTGAAACAACAAAAAGTAGTTCCTTCAAGAGCTAAAACAGATAAAGATTGGTAAGATATAGGAAATAGTAATTAATGAATAAAATCAAACAAATAGGGTTTCTTTTTTTGATCTTACTTGCTGCTTGCAGCAATGCAATCGGGCAAGCTAAGATCACTGCCAGTTGCAAGTATTCAAAAGTACCCTTAAATTACTCTTTTCAGGTTACATATACTGTTACAGGTGGTGATGTTTCCAGTTTTACAAAACCTTCTTTCTCACATTTCAATATTATAGGTCAGTATCAAAGCAGCGGTGGGGGTATGACTGTTATTGTAAATGGTAAGGTTGTTCAGGGTGGTGAGTCGGAAGAATCGTACACCTTTGAACTGGCGCCTACTGCGACAGGAAAATATACTATTGACCCCGCTAAAGCATTAGTTAACGGTTCATGGATAGAATCGAATACTATTTCAATTGAAGTAACAGGCAGCGGAAGCTCTGCTTCGAATGCAAATAATAATACAGCCAGCAAAACGAAGAGTTCATCACAATCATCTGCATCAACAGCCGAAACAGGAAATAATGACATATACATTAAAGCCTATGTTGACAAGACCAATCCTTATGTTGGAGAGCAGGTTATAGTTACCTATAAGCTTTATACCCGTGTTGCTGTTTCGCAATATGGCATTGATAAGATACCTGCATTTACAGGTTTCTGGTCGCAGGACTTAACCAAGGAAGGTGACAAACCTGTTCAATCTTATGAGAATATAGGAGGGGCACAGTATGTAGTGGCTGAGATCAGGAAAATAGCTTTGTTTCCACAGAAATCAGGCCCTCTTTCCATTGAGCCGTTAAAAGTTGAATGTGTTGTGCAAGAGGTCTCCAAACAAAAATACAACGACCCTTTCTCCAGTTTCTTTAACGACCCTTTCTTCAACAATTCTTTTTTCAATACTTATTCCAACGTTAAGAAGGATATATATTCAAATGCCGTATCTATATATGCAAAGCCACTTCCTGTAGCCAATCAACCTGCTGAATTCAAGAATAACGTTGGTACTTTTACACTCGAAGCTACTATTGATAAAACCAATTGCAAAACCAACGACGCCGTTAACCTTACGTTTAAAGTGTCAGGAATAGGTAACATCAGCCTAATTGATAAGCCAGATTTTGATTTCCCTGCAGACCTTGAAACATACGACCCTAATATCAAAGAAAATGTTGTTCCATCTGCCAGTGGTATTTCAGGTAGCAAAACGTTCAGCTATTTAATTATCCCAAGAAGCGCCGGCGATTTCACCATCAAGCCTGTTAACTTTTGTTATTTCGACCTGGCAAGAAGCTCTTATGTTACGCTTACTACGCCTGAATTCAAGCT
>JBEKEO010000071.1:0-13520 GCA_050013795.1 Bacteroidales bacterium | reverse complement strand
CCAGTATTATTGAAGCCGAAGAAAAGGAACGCAAGCGTGTTGCCAAAGACCTTCACGACGGTTTAGGCCCTTTGCTTTCGAGCGTGAAGCTTTATGTGAATGAACTGCAATCGGCTGATACGGCTGAGGCCGAAAAAAAGGAAATGCTTAAATACACCAACGAACTGATTGATGATGCCGTTTCGAGTACACGCACCATTGCCAACAACCTTATGCCCGGCGTTATCAGCGACTATGGACTGGTTAAAGCATTGCATTCGTTTTGCGAAAAGCTTAATGTGGCAAAATCTGTTAACATCTCTTTTAATACTAAGGACGAAACCCGGAGGTATGATGCCACTTTGGAGATAACGCTTTACAGGGTGCTGATGGAACTTATCAATAACTCAATAAAGCATGCTTCGGCAAAGAATATTGCCATAACTTTCGGCGAGGAAAATAAGCTGCTTTCCATTTTGTTTACCGATGACGGTAAGGGCTTCGATGTGGCTAAAACCTTAAGTAATCCTAACAGGGGCATGGGACTTAATAATATCATCAATAGAGTGAAATCGTTGCAGGGCACATACGAGTTCAGCAGCAAAGCAGGACAGGGAACTATGGTGAAGATTGAAATAGACTTAAGAAGTGCCTTAAGTACTTAAAGTGCATCTTTATTGGATTTGTTTTTATCTCTTTGTTAGTATTATAAATTAATGCGCCATGAAAAAAACAACTCTTACCATTACAACACTTGGTTTGCTTGCGCTTTTATTATGCGGTTTTGTGTTTTATTTATCCTGTAAAAAGGACAAACTGCAAGCGCCACAAACAACAATACCAACAACAACAGTTCCAGATTATCGCTTAAAATTTATAGGACGATATTATTTTAAACGATATGATAATGGTGAAAATATGCCCGGACATTATTATTCAGACTCATCATCCTACAATTCAAGAATAACTATAAATCCATCCACAAATAATTCTATCTATATTTATAGCGATACCACAAACCATTTTGAAGTTAAAATTGACACACATGGAGTGATGCCAACAATAAGCTATGGTGTAAGTGCAACATTAAATGAAAGTGGAGGACATTTTATTGGTACGGATTCAGTTTATTATTACAATTATACTACTGATAATCGTTACAACTTATATTCGAATACTGATGTTTTCGGGAAAAAAATTTCTAAATAATTTTTCAAGAAAGATACTATTGCAAAATTATCATTGCTTCAATATTATCAACATTGAACCTTAAACTTTAAACTTCGCAACCAAAACCCGTAAAAATACCCTCACAAATCAGGCATTTTATCCCTTTCCCACACATTAATATAGAAGTAATTTTGTTTCGCAGGATTAAGTCAAAAAAAAGAAACTTAAAAATGCATTTTAAAAAAAAACAGTAAATTTGAGTATTCATTTAAAACTATACACCATGAAAAAGTTAACATTTACCTTAGCCCTTGTAATGGTAATGATGCTGGCAAAAGCGCAGATAACCATAACATCATCCGATATGCCGCGACCCGGAAGGGAAGACCTGGTAGGCAATGATACCCTTCATAAGAGTTTGAATTTTGGTACGCCAAGTTCATCTGCTCAGGTATTTGATTTCTCATCACTTGTCAGCAGCTATCCCAAGTTTGCCATCTATTCGCCAACAACGCCCTATCAGGCTTATGCACACGATTTCCCCGGTGCTAATTTATATACATGGGGACCGTCATTCTTTTTCACAAGTTTTTATGGCGGGGCTCCTGTTTACGCCAACAATTATGGATATATGTACTGGAAAACCGATTCTGCCGGGTTTTCTATAGTAGGATTCAGGGGCAATGTAGGAGGGCCTTATGGATATCAGAATGTTAAGGAAAGTCCGCAGGAATTGCTTATGGGAACTCCGGCAACCTATGGCAGCGCCTTCACTGATTCGGCAAGGTGGGAAGTAACATTCCATTTGAACGACAGTCTCACCATAACTAACTGGGACACTAATTATATCAGCAAAAGGAAAAAAACACTTACCTGTGATGCTTTTGGCACAATAACTACTCCTTATGTCTCATCATTAAATGTTATCAGGGTTCACGAATATATTACCGATATTGATAGTATAACATCTTATTGCGCTTTGATAAATTATACGTACAGCACTCTTTTTATAGAGGACACTCTTAATAATTACCAGTTCTGGGCAAAAGGGGTTCATTATCCGATAGCCATTGTTCATTGCGATAAGAACAATAAAATAATGAGTACTGAATATCTTGCCGATACCTTAGGTGTGTATTCTATTACCGGAAATGTTTTTGATAGTTCAGGAGCAAGAACAGTAAAGAAAGGAACAGCGAACCTTATATTTAGCGATAAAACATGGTTCCATATAAGCGAATGGCTTGAAACTGTTGATATTGATACAAACGGGCATTTCCAGTTTGCCGATGTACCTTATATAGCCCTCGATGCTTATATTGTCCAGGCAAATCCTGATACGAATAAGTATCCTTATCTTGAACCTACATATTATGGTGATTCTATATTTTGGCTATCAGCTACTCCTCTATCCGTAACCAGAGATACAAATATCACTATTCATTGCCAGAGTGATTCGTTAACTAGAGTAGCTATGGGAATTGGAACCGGAAGTATCAGTGGTTCTGTATGGTCTGATACCTCACATACAGCTATGGTATCGCGTGGCGTAAAAGTGGTGCTGGTTGAAAATCCCGGCGGAGCATGCAGGGTTGCTCATACAAATAGTAACGGTGATTATAATTTCACTGATCTTCCTACTACCGGTCATAAATATAAGCTGGTAGTTGATATTCCCGGGACCAGGTTTTATGATACAACATACTCTGTAACTTTAACTTCATCATCACCGCATTTCACTAACCTTGACTTCAAATATGATACAACGTACATATATATATATGAAGGCGCAGGCATAGTTGAACATAACATAAACAATTTATATGATGTAAACATTTATCCTAACCCGTTTACAAATACCGCAACTGTTTATGTTAGCAATCCTAATAGCGAAAACAGGCTTGTAACACTCAAAGTATACGACATTACTGGAAGAGTTCTTAAAGAGGAAAGCATTGAAAATTCGGAATACCTTACCATATCCAGTGAGGGAATGGCAAAAGGAATGTATATTTACGAGATACAGGTGAATAAAGAGATTGTTAATTCAGGGAAATTAATAGTTGACTAAAGAAACAACAATTTAAGCATGGAGGGGCGCAGCTTTGCTGCGCCCCTCTTTTATTTTACGCATAATAATTTTGACTTTTGCCATAATATAAAAAAATATGATATTTGCATTATGGTAAAATGTATAGAAATAATGATCGTTGATGATCACGAAATCTTCAGGAAAGGCCTTGCTATGGTCATCAACAAACTAAAGAACACTAAAGTTGTTGCCGAAGCAAAGAATGGCGAAGAATTTCTTGACATTCTCAAGGAAACGAAAGTCGATTTAGTATTTATGGATATCGAAATGCCTGTAATGAATGGCATTGAAGCTACAAAACAGGCATTGCTGAAATATCCCAACATTAAAATTGTAGCACTTTCGATGTTCGGAGAAGAAGAATATCTGCAAAATATGGTTGATGCAGGTGTATGCGGATTTCTTTTAAAGAACATTTGCAAGGAAGACCTTTACCGTGCCATCCAATTAATTTCAGAAGGGAAAAATTATTATTCCGAAGAGTTGCTTTCCTTTTTCACACGAAAGTACATTCAACCTCAGAAACAGCAGCAGGAAACAACTGATGCAAACCTTACAAAACGCGAGATGGAAGTATTGCAGCTTATTGCCGAAGGCCTTACTGATGTTGAAATTGCCGAAAAACTTTTCTTAAGTCAGCGTACTGTAAATGGACATCGCGCAAATCTTATTTCAAAAACCGGTTCACGCAATACGGTAAACTTACTCACTTACGCAATTAAAAACGGACTGGTTGAAATGTAAGGGGCTCTTTAGATTGCTACTGAACTGATATGAATGGATTACTATTTTAATTTTAAAAATACCTCAATGAAAAAGTATTATATCATAATTTTTGGAATACTTCTTATATCAATGCAGGCATTTTCTCAGAGGCAGTTGCTCACCAATATTAACGCATGGGCTTACCAGTTGCAGGGAGTTAATATTTCACAGATTGCCAGCGACACAACTTTTAAGCTTGTTGTAATAGATTATTCATCCAATGGAACCGATGAAAACAAATTCACTCCCAAAGAAATTGAACAGATAAAATCAAGCGGTAAAAAGGTAATTGCATACATATCTATTGGCGAAGCTGAAAATTATCGTTATTACTGGAATAATGCATGGGATAAAACCCTTCCTATATGGATTGATGCCGTAAACACCGGTTTGCCCGGCAACTATAACGTAAAGTTCTGGTACCCTGCATGGCAAAAAATCATATTTGCCTATACAGACACTATCATAAAGCAGGGTTTCGACGGCATTTATATGGATCTTATTGATTCTTATTATTATTGGATGGTTGAAAACTCCCAGCAACCGCTAGCTGATACATTAATGATACAGTTTGTTAAGAATATCCGTCATCATGTCGACTCTGTTACGGGCAATCAAAATTTCATCATGATACCTCAGAATGCCGAAGAGATCATAAATTCAGCGAATGTAAGCGCTTCTCAGAAAACAGCTTATCTTGATGCAGTGAATGCAATTGGAGTGGAAGATATTTTTTATTATGGTACACAGAATGAAAATAATCAATTTAACCCCGATACATTCAGGATACGACAATTATTACAATGGCAGGCAAACAACAAACAGATATTCTCCATTGATTATCTTTCACAACCATTGCTGATCAATCAATATGCAGTTGGCGCTCATTCGTATAATTTCGTTCCCTATGCCTGTGTTCGTGAACTCGACCAATTATGCGAAGGAATTCCAGCTAATCTGAACGTTTCAGATGAACTGGATAATGTTATGATATATCCTAACCCTTCCGATGGGAAAATTAATATATATGAAAACTTTGCGGTCGATAAATACGAGATTCAGGTTTTTACTTCTTTTGGGCAACCGCTTGGTAAATGGACTGTTAAGAAAAGAGGTGATGTAGTTCATATCGACCTGTCTGATTTCCCAAATGGCATTTATTATCTTAGTATAAATATAGGGAAAGGAAGTGCATATAAAAAGATTGTGATTAATCATTGATATAAAATACTCTTTGTAAATAATAGTAATCCCATCTTCTTTATAGGTTGTTTTTCATCAGTTCGTTTTCAGAAAAGATTGTTACGTCTTATTCATCTTGCATTGTGTCTGATTTAAGTACAATTGTAATGTTTATTTATTGCAATTTAATAATTTTGCCCGACTATAAAATCTAATTCCATGAAAAATAAGACTAATTTTAATTATTTAGGAACATTGTTTATTATGATGATTACTATGATTACAGCATGTAATACTAACAAAGGAAAAGAAAACAAACTGGCTGAGCCTGCCATTGATAAAAAGAACATGGATACCACGGTTAATCCGGGTGCTAACTTTTTCATGTTCGCAAATGGTGGATGGATCAAAAATAATCCTGTACCGGAAGAATACAGCCGTTATGGTGCTTTCGAAGTTCTTCAGGAAAAAACATATAAGGACCTGAAAAGCATTTTGGAAGATGCTTCGAAAGATGATAAAGCAGATAAAAACAGCAATAAAAGAAAAATAGGTGATTTCTATTCCTCAGGCATGGATTCTGTGAAAATTGATAAAGAAGGAGCAAAACCTCTTGATGATGAATTTAAACTGATAGATGCCATAAAGACAAAAAATGACCTGCAGAATGAAATAGTGCATCTTCATACAATTGGCAATTATCCTTTCTTCATGATTTATGCTGCTCCCGATGAAAAGAACAGCGAAATGGTTATTGCACGTTTGCGCCAGGGTGGTATTGGTCTTCCCGACAGGGATTATTATCTGGGTAAAGATGCCCGTTCAAAAGACATTCGGGATAATTATAAAATTCATATTGCAAAAATGTTCGAACTCTTGGGTGATGACAAAAAGAAAGCTGAAGGAAGTGCTGAAAATATTCTTAAGATAGAGACAAGATTAGCCGAGGCATCTTGGAAAAGAGTTGATCTTCGCGACCCGGTAAAGGGATATAATAAGTATAAACTGGATGAACTTCAAAAGAAAGTTCCTTTTATTTCCTGGAAAGATTATTTCAGTGGTATTGGAATTTCCGGTATTAAAGAGGTCAATGTTGGACAACCTTCATTCTTTGAAAAATTAAGCGATCTTATGCAAGAAGTAAGTATTGATTCCTGGAAAACATATTTAAGATGGCACCTTATCAGTTCCAATGCATCATACCTGAGTTCGGATTTTGAAAAAGAACATTTTAATTTTTATTCTAAGGTTCTGTCTGGTAAAACAAAAATGCAACCCAGATGGAAACGGGTTTTGAATACTGTAGATGGCGGAATGGGTGAAGCTGTTGGGCAAGTCTATGTTGATAAATTTTTCCCTCCAGAAGCAAAGAAATCGATGCTTGAACTAGTAATGAATTTAAAAGAATCATTAAAAGAAAGGATTCAGACTCTTACTTGGATGAGCAAGGATACTAAGGTTCAGGCATTGGCAAAACTTGAAGTAATGAATGTAAAAATAGGATATCCCGATAAATGGATAGACTATTCAAAACTTGAAATATCACGTGAATCTTATGTGAAGAACGTTATGAATTCTGATAAATTTGAGTTTGCTTATTTGATGAATAAGGTTGGTAAACCAGTTGATAAGCAGGAATGGCATATGTCTCCTCAAACCATTAATGCATATTACAATCCAAATATGAATGAAATAGTATTTCCTGCAGCTATTCTTCAGCCACCCTTCTTCAATAAAGATGCTGATGTGGCAATCAATTATGGCGCTATTGGCGCTGTCATCGGTCACGAAATGACGCACGGCTTTGATGATGAAGGAAGACAGTTTGATAAGAATGGCAACCTGAAAGACTGGTGGACAAAAGAAGATGCAGCTAATTTTATTAAACAAACCAATGTACTTATTGACCAATACAATAGTTTTAAAATTCTTGACAGTCTTCATGTTGATGGTAAACTCACACTCGGTGAAAATATTGCTGATTTTGGCGGCATTACAGTTTCACTTAATGCACTGAAAAAAGTCTGGAAAACTACCGGAGATACAGCAAGTATTGATGGGTTCACTCCACTTCAACGTTTTTTCCTTTCATATGGACAAGTGTGGAGAATGACAATTCGCGATAAAGACCAAATGCGTAAACTGAAAGAAGATGTACATGCACCGGGTGTTGCAAGAGTCAATGCAGTTGTACGCAACGTCCCCGAACTTTATGAAGCATTCAAAATAAAACCTACGGACCCATTATATTATGCCCCTGATAAACGGGCTAAAATCTGGTAAATAGTTGTTATTGCGTATATGTAAACACGATTGATTTGTTAAAGAATCATGACTCGGGTAACCATCATTCATATTATTAATGAATGAACTAACCAATTAATTGAATTTGCGGTAAAATAAGAAAATAAAACAGGATAAAAGCGGCTACAAGTATTTCTAGTGCTAGTCCGGCTATTGCAAGCCATTTTCCTTTTGACTGGCCTTTTTTAATTCCCTTATATCCGATAATGCTTAATATTGCTGCACCAACCAAACAAATGATTCCCATGGGTAAAAAAAATGTCCCGCCTGTTGTACCCAATGTTAATATTAGTACGGATAATAAAATAGAAATAAATCCAGCTACCGCCATTCCATTCACTTTGGGTTTATCATCAGGTTTGTCTTTTGGAAAAGGGTTTGTATATTTTAATTGGATAGTATAACTATCCCTTTTCACATTATCCTTTTGACCTCCCATAATATTCTTGCAATCAGAAAGAATAGGTCTATTTGATTGAAAGTTTTTCTTTTCTTTTTTTGTAATCACAACATCATCAATTGATGCAAGAAAGTCGGAGGAATTATCAGATTCATTTTCCTTATAACATACATTTTTTACTACTGAAATTGCTTTATTGTTTATTCGCTTATTGGGAGAATTACTTTCTTCTTCATTGTTTTTGATTTGAGGCTTGTTGACTTTTATTTTCTCTGAAGATGGGTTAATGAAATAGCCTTTGCTGTATTTCCTTTTTTGAATGAAATTAGAGGATACTACATTGTTTGTCATCCGGCAAGAACTCAATATCAGACTTAATAAAATTATTAACCCATTAAATACAAGCAGAAAGTTTTTGATTTTCATTTTTATATAATAGAACCTTTATACAAAATTATATATTTTCCTTATGTTTTAACATCCTTTATTGTTTATGCATATTAACTTTTAGATGCTAATATCCGTTTGTATTATTAAATATCTAATAAATTATTTTTTAAAAGCCACTTTTATTCATTTCTAACGTCTATGTATATAATTTGAATAATAAATTGCTTGTGTTAATTAGTGTTAAATTAATTTAAATTGTATTTCTCTGATATATCTATTTTCATTACTTTTGCACATTATTTATCTAATTTTAATGTATTACAAATAAAAAAAACAATAATACTTTGTATAAAAGGCACGGTTCTTGATAAAGCAATTTTTAGTTATCCAAAAAACGGTTAACGCTTAAACAACTCTTTTATTAAATAAATTATTAACCTAAATTAATTAAACTATGAAAAAGATTCTATTAACATTAACAGCTGCATTGTTTATTTATTTCGCAGTGAACGCACAATCGGACCCAGTAAAAGCAACAACTACTACTACAACACCAACAACTACAACTACAACTACAACTACAACCACAACTGCTCCAACTCAAAATCCAGATAATCCGAATGGACCAGTTATTACTTTCCCTAGTCTTGTTCATGATTATGGCACATTACAAAAAGGCGCTGATGGTAACTGTGAATTCACATTTACCAATACGGGAAAAGAACCTTTGGTATTATCAAATGTAACTACTTCCTGCGGATGTACAGTTCCATCATGGAATAAAGAACCTATTTTACCTGGGAAAACAGGTGTTATTAAAGTTAATTATACTAAAACTAACATTGTAGGAACAATAAGTAAACAGATAACTGTTATGTCGAATGCCAAGAATGGCACTATAATTCTCAGTATTAAAGGACAAGTTGTTGATACTCCATCTACAACACCTGAAAAACAGGTAAATCCCACAATTGCTCCTACGACTCCTGTAAGTCCGACGAAGTAAAAAGAAGCTTTATTTGTATTCCAATTAACAAATAAACTCTAAATTTGCCCGATTCATTTTTGAATCGGGTTTTTTATTTAAATAACTTAAATATTATGCCACAGATATCACAGAAAGGTTGCCAGATGCCAGCTTCACCTATTAGGAAACTTGTGCCTTTTTCTGACGAAGCTAAGAAAAGAGGAATTAAAATTTACCATTTGAATATCGGTCAGCCTGATATTGAAACACCTGAAATAGCTATGAAGGCTATCAGAAATATGGACATGAAGGTTGTTGAATACAGTCATTCTGCCGGAATACTTTCATATAGGAAGAAACTTTGCGAATATTATAAAAGGTTCAATATTGATTTGACGCCCGAAGAAATTATAGTTACAACAGGTGGCTCGGAAGCTATTTTAATTGCCATGCAAACCTGTCTTAATCCAGGTGAAGAAATGATAATCCCCGAGCCATTTTATGCCAACTACAATGGATTTGCTGTAAACTCAGGAGTCAGCGTTAAGCCTATCAATTCAACTATAGAAACAGGATTCGCACTTCCTCCTATTTCTGAATTTGAAAAAGCAATTACTCCAAAGACTAAAGCTATCATGGTTTGTAACCCTAACAATCCGACGGGTTATCTTTATTCAAAAGAGGAACTGGAATCACTCAGGGATATTGTTAAGAAACATGATCTGTACCTTTTGTCAGATGAGGTTTATAGGGAGTTTTGTTATGATGGCAAAGCACATTATTCTTCTATGTACTTAAAAGGAATAGAAGAAAACGTAATCCTTCTTGATTCTGTTTCCAAGCGTTACAGCGCTTGCGGAGCACGTATAGGTTCAATAATAAGCAAGAATAAAGAAGTGATGAAGATCGCTATGAAATTTGCACAGGCTCGATTAAGTCCGCCTACATTCGGACAGGTTGCTGCCGAAGCCGCCATTGATACGCCTAAGGAATATTTCGATAACGTGATGAAGGAATATATTGCAAGAAGAAATTTAGTGGTTGATGCGATAAATAAAATAGAAGGCTGTTATTGTCCGAAACCACAAGGGGCATTCTATGCAATGGCTAAGCTGCCTGTTGACGATTCGGATAAGTTCTGCCAATGGCTTCTTGAAAGTTTCAGTTATAAAGGAGAAACAGTGATGTTTGCTCCTGCATCAGGGTTTTATTCAACACCAGGATTGGGAAAAAACGAAATCCGTATCAGCTATGTGCTTAATGTTGATTCCCTTAAGAATGCAATGAAATGCCTTGAGGAAGCCCTGAAAGTTTATCCGGGCAGGAAAAAGTAAATTAATTTAACTGAATTACTGTTTTTTTTGCGGATATCATTCCTTTTTATTGAAAGAACTTCTTTTGTGAACCTCAGCTAATTTTATTTTACCATAAGGGTATAATTGTTTTCATGTGTATATTACATAATGTAAAGAACCTGGCAAATTATCAAAAAACTTATTTATCTTAAAATCTCCTTTTTATTGCTGCTGCTGCTTTGCAATAGTATTCTCAATGCGCAATATTACAGCATAGGGCAGGATCCTGCAAACATCAAATGGCAACAGATAAAATCTGAGAATTTCACTATACTTTATCCCAAAGGCTTTGATTCACATTCCATGTATCTTGCCAATGTTCTTCAGTACGTTCGCGAACATGGAGCACAATCGTTGGGAACTCCGCCAAAACATGTTACCGTTATCCTACATAATCGCACAGTAGAATCAAATGGGTTCTCGCTTTGGGCGCCAAAACGCAATGAATATTTTACCTGTCCGCCGCAGGATAATTATTCACAGGACTGGCTCGAACAACTGGCTACACATGAATACCGCCACATGACTCAAATGAACATGCTTAACTGCGGTGTTACTAAAGTACTCGGTTGGTTCTTTGGTCAGCAATTTAATTCTTTGGTGCTGGGGTTATATATACCATTATGGTTCATGGAGGGCGATGCTGTTACTACTGAAACTGTTCTTACTAAATCGGGAAGAGGAAGATTACCTTCTTTCGAAATGATTGAAAGGGCACAAATTATCGGCTATAAAAGATTCAATTATGATAAAGCTGTCCTTGGATCATTTAAAGATTATATTCCTGACCGGTATAATTTCGGTTATGAGCTTGTTGCTGGTGCAAGGAAATTGTATGGCTCTGACATATGGAAATCGGCAATGAAAACTACAGGCAAAGACCCCTTTATGGTAACTCCTTTCAATAGAGGAATAAAAAAGGTTTCCGGACTTAATAAAACTCAACTTTATAAAAAAGTTTATGATAATCTTGATAGTCTTTGGAAAATTCAGAGAGACCAGATTATCTACACTCCTTTTAATTCTGTTACTGCTGACAAACAAAAGATATACACTAATTATAAATTTCCTCATTATATTAATAACAATGATATTGTTGCCGAAAAAACAGGATTGGACGATATTGAACGACTTGTCCAGATCAATGGGAAAGGCGGTGAAAAGATAATCCATACTCCCGGCTTCTATGTATTTGAAAATCTTTCCATATCCAGGACTGATGCAGATAATAACTTCAATTCTGCCGCCACTGATGTTCTTTCTAAACCGAAGGGATTAATGACATGGGCGGAACAAAAAGTGGATAAGCGATGGGCTATCCGTGATTATTCGGTAATCATGACATATGACCTTGCAAGCGGAAAGACAAAACAGATAACAAAAAAATCACGCTACTTTGCCCCTTCCCTATTCCCTGACTCTAAAAAGATAGTAGCAGTAGAAGTTACGCAGAACAATGAGTGTTCGCTTGTAATTCTTAATAGTGAGACGGGAGAAGTGATAAACAAAATTGCAGCCGGCGGAACTAATCAGTTCCAAACCCCTTCTGTTTCGGATGATGGGAAAAGGATTGCAGTTGTTTTGTTCGATCATAACTTTGGGAAAAGCATTGTTGCCATTGATCCCGAAACCGGAAAGAGAGAAACCTTAGTGAAACCTTCATTCAATGAAGTTACAAATCCCCGTCTTTATAAAAACTATTTATTCTTTAACGGCATCTATTCGGGAATTGATAATGTTTACGCCATGGATACAATTTCCGGGAAGATATGGCAGGTAACATCGGCGCTTTACGGAGCTGTTGATTTAGATATTTCATCCGACGGGAAAAAGATGGCTTATTCCAATTACACTCCTTTCGGCTACCAGATTGCTGAAGCTGATTTTAATCCAGCTACATGGAAACCTTTAGAACAGGTCACTGACAATTCAATTAAGCTGTATAAAAGCCTTATTCCCCAAGAAACAGGGCTTGTTGATTCGGTAAATATTCCCTTTAAGAACTATGACATTAAGAATTACAGCAAACTTGGACATCTCTTTAACCCTCACAGCTGGGCTCCCCTGTTCATTAATGCCAATAACATGACGCTTCACCCGGGTATTTCAATAGCTTCGCAAAATATGCTCAGCACTACCTTTGCCACTATCGGATATGATTATAACCTTAATGAAAAAGTGGGCAGATATTATGCAAATGTGAGTTACCAGGGATGGTATCCAGTTTTCAACCTTACATATTCCTATGGAAAAGACGTGGCTTATGCATATCAAAATCCCGGTGAACCGGCAATGAAGAGAATTTCATTTAATTCGTCCGATTTTTTATTTGGCACCAAAATCCCTTTAAACTTCACTGCCGGAAGTTTTATTCAGCAAATAAGGCCTTCGGCAAGCATTGAACATATCGCAACGGGCGATACCTTGATTCCAGTTAATGTTACGGCAATGGATTACAGTATCATAGCAATTAACCAGGTTAAGTCGGTTGCGCGCGATGTTCTTCCGCGTTGGGAACAGGCTGTTTCTTTAGAATATAAGAATACTCCTTTCGGTGGCAGCAATTTCGGTAATATATTTAACGGAGAGCTTTTACTTTTATTCCCCGGCTTAGCAAGACATCATAGTTTTTCGATATTTTGCGGTTACCAGACAAAGACTCCTGGTTATTATGCTTTTCCCGATTTATTGACTTACCCCCGCGGCTATGATAAAACAAGCGAATTTAACGGCAAGCTGAATAACAATAATCTTGAAAGCATATCAGTAAACTATAGGCTTCCCCTCTTCTATCCCGATTTCAGAATCGGTTCGTTATTCTATTTCCAGCGATTTAAAGCTAATTTCTTTTACGATGATGCTGTTGGAAAAACCTATTCTGTTACTACTAATTATCAGTCAACTGGCATTGAATTG
>JBEKEO010000070.1:0-13523 GCA_050013795.1 Bacteroidales bacterium | reverse complement strand
ACCTTATCAATAGAATAAGGAACCTACCTAAGAGTTTCTTCATTTTCTGTTGCTAAACGCTGTAAAATTAAAATTATTTTATCTTCAACTTCTTTATAGGGAATTATTATTTTCCCCGTATAGATCAAAATAAAGGCAATTTTCTTTGCAGATCCTTCAAACTTTTCATAAAGCATACTTTTATTTTTCCTGTATGCTTCCCTTGTTATCCTTTTAATCCTATTCCTGCCAACGGCTTTTTTGAAATTTCTGTTTGATACTGTAATCATAATTTTTGCCGGGAATCTACTCTCAAAATTAGTTTCCATCCATAAAACTTTGAAAGGGGTAATGTGAAAAGCATAACCCCTTTCAAAAAGTTCATTTATAATTTTTTTTTCGCTTAAGCGCTCTTCTTTTTTAAACTTTTGCAATGCAAAATATTTGTTTTCCGTTATTAAGAAGAAACGGAAATGATCACTTACATTTTGAAGCCTTTTCAATGTACTGTTCTAATGCCATCGCCATAGAAGGTACTTTAGGAGTTGGCGCCTGAATATGAATAGTAAATCCTGCTTCTTTCGCTGCATTGGTAGTTGTAGAACCAAATGTAGCCACAACCGTCTTATTCTGTTTGAAATCGGGGAAATTATGTAATAGTGATTTCACTCCGGCCGGGCTAAAGAATATTAACATATCGAATTGCTTAATATCAATATCTGACAAATCCTGAGGAATCGTATTGTAAAAAACTATTCGTTTATAGTTAAATTTATTTTCATTAAGCAGTTTAGGAATTTCAGGTTTAAGGATATCCGATGTTGGTAAAAGAAATTTTTCGGTTTTATGTTTCTTCATAAGTTCAATCACTTCAGAAAAGTGTTGTTTGCCATGAAAAATTTTACGTTTTCTATATAAAACATATTTCTGAAGATAGAAAGCAACCGATTCGGAAATACAAAAATATTTCATTGAATCGGGAACGGTATACCGCATTTCACAGCAAATCCTGAAATAATGATCAATAGCATTTTTGCTTGTAAATATAATAGCGCTATAATCAGGTAAATTAATTCTGTCCTCCCTGAAGTTCCTAGAAGGAACACCTTCAATTTTAAAAAGCTTTCGAAAAATAATTTTTAAATTGTATTTTTTGGCTAATTCCAAGTAGGGATCGTTTTCCCTGTCAGGTGGTGGTTGTGAAACCAGTATATTCTTAATTTTCGTCATCAGAACAATTTTTACTGATACAATTATTCAATACTGTTAATTCGTTCCGCATCAATACCGGCCAAATCATTTTGCTTTTTTATATATCAATCAACTAATTGAAATACGGAATATTTTCACTAAAAGAACTAAGGGTAAAATTTCTAGCGTGCAAAGATATAAAAATATATAATACGTCGAAACTTTTGATTTTGTTAATGCAATTACAAAACTCCTAAATAAAAAATATATATATAGCATTAATATTATTATGAATCCGGCATATAACATAATTTTATTATCAAAATAGTTTGTTAATATAATGATAGGCAGCAAACAAACACCTGTAACCTGACCAAAAAGATAGAGGGTTAGAACATAATCGGAAATTTTGTCATTTGCTTTAAAAATATATCCGCTAAAGTTGAAAAGCCCCATCTTGATTAAATAAAACACAAGCACTGCACCTAAAATCTTTATGTAAATAATTATATCCAAGAGGGGAAATGCAGGAATAGAAAGACAAACCCTATAAGAATTGAAAATAAATAATGAAAAGGCGAAAATATAAGAGATGAATAAAAACAACGAAACTCTTTCAGTGAAAAGCCCGCCATCTCTTGAAAACTGATTAAAAAATCTGTTGGTAAAAAATGCTTTGAATATTTGCAGCATACGTTTAAAATATCCGTATTGCGCTATGGCAAACAATAGTAAGCAAGATATTATCAATATTGATGTCCATCCTGGGTTGATATATGTTCTCTCTTTTGGCAAGGAATATTTTGACTGCAGTAGGTGTGGTGAAAATATAGATTTATCAAATGATTTGTCATCATTAATCTTTGCCTGAACTATACGGGTTTTAAGAAAAACAGTATCATTGTTTACTTTCAGAATGTAAGCAGGAACCTCGTCCTGCAAATGAAGAAATCCCCCAAACCAATTAAGGTTATCTTTATATAGAAAATACGGATTATATATAATACTGTCTTTCTTCATTCGAAATTGCCGTAACAAAATTACATCAAATATTTGAATGAAATTAAGGAGGAAATTTTGTTTTTATTTTTAAATATTTTGGAAATATATTCGTTTGAATTTCAAATGAAATCATTGTGTATTTGGTAAAGAAAAAGAATACTCTTTTTATCAAAGGGTTTATTTTTATTCCCGATAAAAACCTTAAGTTTCTTTTAATTTTTTAATCCTTATTCAATGAAACTGTATTTTTTTTGTATAACCAATGATAAATAAAGATATGGATATGCGCATATTTTTTGCGAAAAATATTTTTTATTTAAATAAAAAACAAAATAACCCTATATTTGCTTGCTTTGAATTGTTAACAATTTCATTTTAGATATTAATATTCATTCATAAAACTTTTTACACATGAAAATTTTAGTTTTAAATTGCGGAAGTTCTTCAATCAAGTACCAGTTGCTCAACATGGCTAATAATGCTGAAGTACTTGCCAAAGGCTTGTTGGAGAGGGTTGGAATTAACGATAGTGAATTAAAACATGAGGCCAAAGGGAAAGACACGTACAAACTTGTACAGGATGTTCCGAATCATGAAATAGGCGTTGAGCTTATTCTTAAAACCCTGATGCATCCGCAATACGGAGTTATAAAGGATAAAAATGAAATTTCAGCTGTCGGTCACAGAGTGGTGCATGGAGGTGAAAAATTCAGCGGGAGTGTTCGCATTACACAAGAAATTATTGATAAAATGGAAGAATGTATTGACCTTGCTCCTTTGCATAATCCAGCCAATCTGAAAGGTATTTATGCAATGCAAAAACTCTTACCCAATGTACCTCAATGCGGTATTTTCGATACGGCGTTCCATGCAACCATGCCTAATTTTGCATATATGTATGCATTACCTTATGAAATGTATGATAAACATAAAGTAAGAAGATATGGTTTCCACGGAACAAGCCATAGATATGTTTCGCAAAAAGCGTGTGAAATATTAAAAGTAAGATATGACGAACAAAAGATTATTACATGTCATTTGGGAAACGGGGCTTCTATTGCTGCCATCAAGTATGGAAAATCATTCGATACTTCAATGGGGCTAACACCGGTGGAAGGATTAATAATGGGAACACGGTGTGGTGACCTTGATTTAGGAGCTATGCTTTTTATCATGGAAAAAGAAAACCTGGACATCAAAAAAACCAATAATTATATTAATAAAGTTAGCGGAATGCTTGGGATATCAGGCGTTTCGTCTGACATGAGAGATATTGAAAAAGCTGCAAAAGAAGGCAATAAAAGGGCAAAACTTGCATTGGAAATGTATACTTACAGAGTAAAAAAATATGTTGGCTCATATGCTGCAGCGATGGGAGGTGTAGACCTGATAATTTTCACCGGAGGAATTGGAGAAAATGCTTGTGAAATCAGGGCGGGTGTTTGCAAAGACATGGAATTTATGGGTGTTGATTTTGACTTTAATAAAAATAACGGACTAAGAGGAAAAGATGAAATTCTCACCAAGCCAGGTTCAAAAGTAAAAGTGATGTCTATTGCAACTAATGAAGAACTAGTTATAGCAATGGATACATTAGAAATAGTAACCGGGAAAAACTAATATTTCTCTGTCAATTATTATTAAAGCCGGATATGTTCAATATCCGGCTTTAATATTTAGAAAAAGAAATAATGTAAAATTACTTGTTCATTTCCGACATCAATTCATCGGTAAGTTCAAGATTATGGAATACGTTGGTAACGTCATCTTCTTCTTCAAAAAGCTCAATGATTCTTAATACTTTTTGGGCAGCATCTTTGTCCAGTTTTGTTGTAGTCTTGGGAATACGTTGCAGTTCGGCGCTTTCGGGTTCAATTTTCATTTTCTCAAGTTTTTTCATCATGGAACCGAAATCTTCCAATGCTGTAGTAATAGTAAAAAAGCCATCTTCAAGTACAACATCTTCTGCTCCGGCATCGATGATTTCCATTACAAAATCATCTTCAACAAGGTTTCCCTGAGGTACTGTAAAAATTCCTTTGCGGTCGAATATAAAACTCAGTGAGCCATTGGTCCCTAGACTGCCATTGTATTTATTAAATATTGAACGTACATTGGATACTGTGCGCTGAACATTATCGGTAGTGGCTTCAATAAACAATGCCACACCTCCCGGGGCATATCCTTCGTAAGTCGTCTCACTTAGAGTAGCGGCATCTTTATCAGAAGCCTTACTGATAGCCCTTGAAATATTCTCCTTAGGCATGTTTACGCCTTTGGCATTGGCAATAGCTAATCGCAAACGGGGATTGCTGTCCGGATCCGGTCCTCCTTCTTTCACGGCAACCGTCATTTCCTTAATTATTTTTGAAAAGGCTTTTGATCGCTTAGCATCAATAGCGCCCTTTTTTCTTTTAATAGTTGACCATTTATTGTGACCTGACATATATTGCAGAATTGATTATTTGCTTTTTAGGTGTGCTAAATTATAAAAAAAACTAAATCAATAATTATTCAGAAAAATAAAAAAAGTGCCATTCAGAAGAATGGCACCGGATAAATCGGGGATATATATATTGAGGTACTAAAGTCCAACTAATGTTATCCCAACTGAGAATGGATACACCTGAGGGCCTTCATTCTTAATAAACATCGGGCTTAATGCATAAGTGGCAAAAAGGTCAAGCGTTCCGTAACCAATACGCACCATAGCACTGTATTTAAAGGGATTCAAATCAAAATTATCGTGGATTTTAGGCTTATAAGTTGTGTTACCTATTTCGTATTCCTGCTTGGTATGCGATCCTATTTTTAAACTTCCCACTATACCGGCAGACAAATGTATGGTTCTATGACCTTTGCCAATGGGATCTGTATCAAATTGCAGCAATAAGGGTACGTCAAGGTATGCAACCATAAGCTTGTTCTTTTTAAATGTAACAGCAGAGTCATAAACAGCAGCCACATGGCTGGAATCCTTAATGAGGTTGTAATGATTATTGCTGAACCTGTAATTATTGAAATCAAATCCCATGCCGGTTACAATATTGATATGCCTCTTCCACAAGGGAATCTTCTGCTCCCAGAAATTACAAGTCACATCAATTGATTTGGCATAATCCAGATCAAATCCTGTTGGAACCTTTGTTCCATTGTTTGGATTCAGATAACCGTTTATCCCAAGTCCGAATCCGGCCCAGTAAACATCAAATTTGTGCTTGTGTTTTACCGTATCTCCTTTACTTCCATAGTCATTCATTATCCAAACTTTTTTATTTGCAATTTTAATCTTTGTAGTATCCCCCCCTTTACTTTCTTCTTTTCCACCCTTTAATCCATAGCTTCCTATACCGTTTACTTTAATATCCTTATTAACGGGTTCTTTAAAGTATGTGATTTCGCCTGCTCCGTTTATCACACCTTTCAGGTCTTGCGTAGCATTAACTCTTGCATCACCTGCCCCGCTGATCTCTATATTGGTTGAATCAGTGACAAGGTCATAGGCATCCAGATCGCCGGCACCTTTAACTTCCACCGTGTGTAAATTAGCAGTCCCTTTATATTTTGCATCGCCCGAGCCTTCAATTGTTGTATACAATTCTTTCACATTTACATCAAGGTTTACATCGGAAGAGCCAAGAATAAATATTTCAAGCTTATCTGAACTAATCTGGTTTATACTTTTCACATCGCAAGTCGATTGTAAAGTAAGTTTATTAAGTTTAGTAACATTGACCGTAATATCATCATTTCCTTTTCTCAGGTAAAGCACATTATCCTTAACCTCGGCAGAAACAGCATCCTGTATATTCCCTGTTTTTACACTTACTGAATTTTCAGTTCCCTGATTCAGTTTAATATCGCCATTAGTACTAACAACAATAGCATTGAATTCCGGCAATACCATTTTTGTGTTATCATTCTGAGCGGTAGCAGATATTCCACCTATCAGTATTGCAAACCCTGTTGCAACGATCTTTTTCATATAGTATAAATTTGTTTTCATATCATTGTTTTTTTTAGTTATTAAATCGGTTTTTTTTATTTATTCCGTTGTTTTCAATCATAAGACGATTTGCTATTTCCATTTGTTACAGAAAAAAGAAAATAAAATTGAAAAAGATTTAATGGGAGTTTATTTATTTGAACTTCTTGAAAATTCGAGATTATTTCCAAGCGCAAGAGTGTAATTATCATTATCCTTATGCTCTATGAATGCTTTGGCACCGGTAAGATTATCAATTTTATTTACTCCTGCATAGGCAAGATCCCACATGCTGAGTTTATCTTTAGGACTTACTTTATTTCTTTTATCTTTTGGTGTAAGTGATTTCTTAGCGCCAAGCATGGCAAACTCTTTCAGTGAAAGTGGGTTGTCTTCCTTCTTTGTTTCGCTTTTCTTAGCTGCCCTCCTTTGTAAAGCAGCGATAATGGCATTATTACCGGCTGTATCCTCAGATGCTATCTGATTAGGAATGTAACCTTCTGAAATAGCATTTGGCTTTATTAAAGAAGCATATTGAAAATCGCGGAACTCAGGTGTCTTTTCTTTTACTATCTTACTAATATTCTCTTTCGAAATAGTTGCATAAGTATTCTGGAAATTTGTATTGGTAGCCTTTACAGGCTGAATTATTTTATGAGTAATGCGCGAAAAATGAATATCATTTCTGTCTGCTATGAAAACCTTATTTACTTCGGTTTTATTGAAAAGGAAATAAAAGCCGACTAATAAAAGCACTGAAGCAGCAATAGATACAGGATAGTACAATCTTTTTATATTAATAATCCTTACAGGTTTTTCTGTTTCTTGCTTACTGTTGAATGCAATGGCTGTGTCGATACTGAGCTTTGTTTGTCCGAATAAACTATACTCTTTATGCAGTTGTGGATTCTTATTCAGAAATTCTTTCAGGTCGGAAAGCTTTGATAATTCAAGCTCGCCTTTCATGGCGGCAATAAAAAATCCCGCATAATTCTTTTCATCAATGCTGCCGACTGGCACAACAACATTCCTTTTCAGACCTTGCTTTGCATCGAATATTATGGTTTTATCAGGAGTTATCTTTGTTTTGCTGAACAGGTCGAATTCTTTTTTCAGGGAAGGATTCTTTACCAGAAATGCGGCAAGCTGTTCCGATTGCTCTTTTGAAAGATCGCCTTCCATTTCGCCTATAAAGTATTCTTCGTAATTCTTTTCATCAATACTGCCGACAGGTATAATAATATTCTTTTTCAGACTTTGCTTTGCATTGAATTTTATGGTTTCATCAGGAGCTATCTTAATCTTGCCAAACAGATCATATTCCTTTTTCAATGAAGGATTTTTTTTAAGAAATGTGGCAAGCTGCTCCAACTGCTCTTTTGTAAGGTCGCCTTCCATTGCACCAATAAAGAATTCTTCATAATTCTTTTCATTGATATCGCCGACAGCAATGACCGTTTTTTTCTTCAGGCTTTCTTTGCCATTGAATACTATATTCTTTGCGGGAGGCAGAGAGATATTCTCAAAATTATCAAATTCTTCCTTCAGGTCGTAATGAAGTTCCAGGAATGCCATGAGCTGTGCCACCTGCTCCTGACTGAGCCGCCCCTCGAAGTAATCGAGGAACCATATCTCGTAATTATTCCTGTTAATATTCATTGTTATTATGCTTTGCTGCTTCTTATTGTCATTTGATGCTTCCCGACCTTCAGTACGGGACAGGTCGCATCGTCATTCGTTGTCATTACTCAATATCTTCCAATATCCTAATATCACTTTACTTTCTCACATCACATTTTCCATGCTTCCGATATATTCCTTCAAAAACACCCTTGCCCTGTAAATATACACTTTAACCTGCGGTTCATTCAAGCCTGTTATCTCCCCAATTTCTTCGTACGAATAGCCTTCATAATCCCTCAGCAGCACCACCGAACGCTGAATTTCGGGCAACTTGTTCACCGCATCCCTCAGTACCTCTTTCAGCCCCAGGTATTCTTTACTATATGAGGGCTGAATAAATTCCACCTCCTCAAAACTGCTGAACTTCTTTTCCCTTCTTATCGCATCTATCATGGTATGATAAGCAGTGGTAAAAAGATAAGAACGCCCCTTTTGGTACTCAATTTCCCCGGCCTTTTCCCACATCTTGATAAAGGAATCCTGCACTATATCCTTAGCCTTATCCTCGTCGCGGATGTTGTGCAGCACAAAGCGGTACACCCCGTCGGAGAACTCGTCAACACACTGGTTGTATTCTTCAGTTGTCATTATGTTGAGAAAAGTTTGATGCGTTTTCGTGTATAGGACGAAAGCATATTACAGAAAGTTACAGGTAAAAGTAAAAAATATTTTTGACTAAAGATTTAGGGCTGTTTAATAGAAAGTTAAAGGTATCGAAAGCTATTTACAGGAAATCGAAGAAAAGCTAGCAGCTCATCTTATAACTCATGAATACACTTTATTATATTTAGTTTTTAAATGTCAGTCAGAGCCGGACAATGTCAGTACTAGTAGTCTGCCTCTTCGCTGACGTATCGAGAACTGATTTACGTTAGTCCCATCCATTAATTATTCGGCCATTTTTTTAGTTTTTTATGTTTCAGTGTTGCATTTAGACCGCAAATTTTTAAAAAAGTTATTTATGACATTTATTGTAATGGCATAAATGTCAGGATAATTTTGTATTGGAAATAATTCCAAAAAAACTAAAAAAAGTAAAAAATGAAAACAAAAATGAATGGGATAAGCCGCTGGATAGTTCTGGCGATTATCATTAAAAATTTGCCACTTATCGTGGTGTTGTTAGCCAAAAAAACATGGAGTACCTTAACCTTGTGCGACGATGCCCAGCACATACATACGTCAGCAAATCCGCTGACCAATACTCCGCCTGTTACCGATGCGGCTCTTCATTCGCAGGCAACGGTAACAATGAATACCTACGATGCCTATAAGGCAGTTCCGCCCACAGCTACCAAATCGCAGGTTACCACCCAGCGAAACATTTTAATAAACATGTTCAACAAGGTGGCTCTTTATGTACAGGGTGTGGCAAGGGATGCAGCCATAGCCGCCGGCGATGTAACCGCCGGCATGACAGTGGTTAGCGGCGTGGGCTTTAAAATTAAAAAGGCTGCCGCCAGGGTGCCTAAGTTTTTCAGGGTAGTATCAAAGATTGTAGGTACGGTGGATATTACCACCAAGGTAGTAAATGCCAAGGCAGGTTATGTAAGGCAATATGGCACTACACCTACAAAGGGGGTTCCTCCAACTACTTTATCAGAGACTATATTTTCTTTAGAATCGAATGTACATATAGACAACCTGAAAAGCGGCTCTATTTATGGTTTCCGCGAAGCCATAATATTGCCTATTAAAAAAATACCTGTAAATCCTGATTCGGTTATAGCTACGGGGAAAACGGTAAAAGGTACAGCTATATTTACCGGACATAAGGCAATATTTACAGAGGGAGTAGCAACACATTATGTTTGGAGCGAATGGGTTTATGTAGTGGTAATGTAATGCACAGGCATTAAGTAAGAATAAAAAAGGCTAACATCAATAAGCCTGCTCTGTATCAGGGCAGGCTTTTTTAATGTATTTAACCCCAAAGACCCGCATTTTGAGAATTTGTTTAAAAGTGCTCTGGCAATGGCAAATCAGCGAGGTCAAGGTAGGGGTGAATGATAGAATGCTTAGAGTTCTTACAAAGTTCCGCTATTTCGGAATGTCTTTGTTTAGAACTCTTGCATTATAGCATAGCGGGTGGAAGTTCTGATTTGCCTAGCTTTTTCTTTGTTACTTTCTTTTGAGCAATGCAAAAGAAAGTAAGGTGTAATAACATTTCTTAATGTTCTTTCTCCTTGATGAGAAAGAACCAAAGAATCAAGGCTGTCTGAATTTTTACTATTTTCTACGTCAGGAAAATCCCCGAAAACAAACTCGTCCGCTTTCAGCGGACTCAAACAGCGTTTTCTTAGCGCAAGCCAACACTATTTTCACTTCCTTGAAAATTACGTAAAAATTCAGAATGCCAATCATTTTCCTTTGGTAACAGCAAAAGAAAAAGAAATGGAATTGAGCTAATTCATCATGCTTCTCATCAGGGCAGGCTTTTTTAATGCATTATAAACCTCAAAAACATACCTTGCTGATTTTCAATGTAAAAGTGATAAAGTTGTTTTCGTGTCGATAACAATAGATATCGTCTCGATTATTATAGATATCGTGCTGATAACGATAGATATCGTATCGATTTCTATAGATATCGTGTTGATAACGATAGTTATTGTGTCGATTACTATAGATATCGTGCTGATAACGATAGTTATCGAGACGATTACTACTTTTCCTTAGCTGCTTTGGATTTTGGCTGAACTTGATGCAACTCCTTTATGAGATGGTGCAAATGATATGAAAGAAGAAAATATATTCTTTTCTATACTCTTTTTCCCGAATAACTCATTCAAAATATTTTCTATACTTTCGTAATGTAAAACCACAAAACCATTAACTATGATAAAAAACACCCTTACCCTGATGCTGCTAGCAGCATTTTGTATTTCCCTCTCCTCCTGCGGAGGCAAAGGGAAAAAAGTAAACAGCACCGATTCAACTAAAAAAGATACTTCGGCCATGCAAAAGAAACTCGAACAGTTTGCCACAGTGGAACTGAAAACCGACCTAAGCAAACTAACGGAAAAAGAAAAGAAAATGATACCTATCCTTATTGATGTAGCCAAACTGATGGACGATATTTTCTGGATGCAGACCTATGGCAACAAAGACTCCCTGCTTGCAGGCATCAAGGATGAAGCAACAAAGCAGTTTGTAGAAATTAACTATGGTCCATGGGAAAGGCTTAACAATAATAAATCGTTTATTGACGGCATAGGCGAAAAACCTGCCGGAGCTAATTTTTATCCTAAAGATATAACCAAAGAAGAATTTGAAAAATTCAGCGGCAAGGACAAAGCCAGCCAGTACACCCTTATCAGGAAAGGCAAAGACAACAAACTGCAGGTGGTATGGTATCACGAAGCTTACAAAGATAAAGTTACCAAGGCTGCCGAACTTTTGAATAAAGCTGCCGAATTAGCCGAAGATGCAGGCTTGAAGAATTATTTAAAACTCCGTGCTAAAGCTTTGCTTGATGATAATTATTTCGACAGCGATTGTGCCTGGATGGATATGAAGAACAACACTATTGATTTTGTTGTTGGTCCAATAGAGAATTACGAAGATGGACTTTATGAATACAGGGCTGCCGAAGAAGCCACCCTGCTGGTAAAGGATAAAGTATGGAGTAAAAAACTCGATAAGTATCTTGCTATGCTTCCCGAGCTGCAAAGCAATCTGCCGGTTGATGAGAAATACAGGAAAGAAAAGCCGGGTTCCAATTCCGACCTTGGCGTATATGATATTATTTATTATGCCGGTAATGCCAATTGCGGCGGGAAAACCATTGCCATCAACCTTCCGAATGATGAAAATGTTCAGTTGAAGAAAGGCTCAAGAAGACTGCAACTGAAGAATGCCATGCGTGCTAAATTCGACAACATACTGATGCCTATAGCCAAGCTGCTTATTGATTCCACGCAGTTTGCCAATATTAAATTCGATGCTTTCTTTGACGATGTAATGTTCCATGAAGTAGCTCACGGATTAGGTGTTAAAAATACTATCAATGGTAAGGGTCCTGCAAGAACTGCATTAAAAGAAACGTTCTCGGCATTTGAAGAAGCCAAAGCCGATGTTCTTGGCTTATTCCTTATTTCAAAACTGATTGATAAGAAGCTGGTAACCGAAGCCACCCTTGATGACCATTATGTAACGTTCATGGCAGGACTTATCCGTTCGGTTCGTTTTGGTGCTGCCGAAGCTCATGGAAAAGCAAACATGATGTGCTTTAATTATTTTGAAGAATTAGGCGCATTCAAATTCGAGAACGGCAAGTACAAGGTTGATTTTGCAAAGATGAAAGAAGCTGTTAGCAAATGGGCAGGAAAGATATTAGTATTTCAGGGCGATGGCGATTATGATGGCGCGTTGAAATTCCTGAAATCATACGGAACAGTTAAACCCGAACTTCAGAAATGCCTCGACCAGCTTAAAACTGCAAATATCCCTGTTGATGTAATATTTAAACAAGGCGTTGATGTATTGGGATTGAAATAATCTCCCGAAAAGAATTATTATTATTGCTATTACTTTAATTTTAAACCTATGATGAAAAAGAACAACATCATCTTATTTCTGTTTTTTATCTCTGCTTTAAGCAGTGGAATTGCTCAAAACATAAGATTTGATCAAAGCGATACAGCCATTGAAAGAAGGATAAAAAAAGATCTTTACCTGCTGGCTTCCGATTCATTGCAGGGTCGCGAGGCTGGGACAAAGTATGAGATCATGGCGAGGAATTACATCATAGGAACCTATAAGGCTATTGGCCTGCATCCTGCATTTAAAGATAACTCATTTATTCAGCCTTTCCCCTTCAAGGATACTCCGGAATATGGCGACAGCAATTATTTGAAGATTAATCATAATAATAAAAACCTCAAGCTCGGAGAAGATTTTTATCCTCTGTCATATTCTGCAAATGGAACCATCAATGGTGAAGTGGTGAAAGTAGATTATGGAATGGTTATCCCTGAAAAAAATTATAATGATTACAAAAATAAAACCAATTTGAAAGGAAAAATTTTTGTCATCGAAACATCCGTCCCGAATGAATATAGATCAGATTCATCGTTTTTGAAAAACAACGATCTGGGCAGAAAAATTGATACCGCTTATGCCAAAGGCGCTATAGGAATAATTTTTATTAATACTGATTTATCAACACAGAACCCTCTGAAATCATTAGGAAAGCGTGTTGCTCCCGCCAACATCCCTGTTATCTTTGCCGACAAGCTGGCATATATGATGATAGATAACATTACCTCGCCGACCGCGGAAATTAAAGTAAATATTATAAGGAAAACCCTGACGGCATATAATATTGCTGTTTTCATTGATAATAAGGCTCCAACCACGATCGTCATAGGTGCGCATTATGATCATCTGGGATGGGGAAAAGAAAATTCAATGTATGTGGGTCCTCCGAAGATACACAACGGCGCCGACGACAATGCCAGCGGAACAGTTGCCGTGATGGAGCTTGCCCGTTATTTTATGAACTCTTCAAAGAAAAACAACAATTATCTTATCATGAATTTTTCTGCAGAAGAAAAGGGACTGATAGGTTCTGAGTATTTTACCAAAAGCGATGAGTGGAATAATTTCAAAATAAATTACATGGTCAATCTTGATATGGTTGGAAGGTATGACAGTACGAAGATCGGGCTGGATATTATTG
>JBEKEO010000069.1:0-16432 GCA_050013795.1 Bacteroidales bacterium | reverse complement strand
ATGCACATGTAAGAGGGTTACATGCACATGTAAGAGGGTTACATGCACATGTAAGAGGGTTACATGCACATGTAAGAGAGTTACATGCATATGTAAGAGAGTTACATGCACATGTAAGAGAGTTACATACACATGTAAGAGGGTTACATACACATATAAAAGGATTACATGCCATGAAAGTAAGGTAATAAGCTCACAAAAGACAGTGATGTGTGAAACAAAGTGAGGAAACGGAGGATATTTTACCGTTTCGCTATGTTTTTATTTGGTTGGTATTCACAATTAATAAGCTTCGTTAACCGAAGCTTTTTTATATGTAAAATAAAATTAGTTAAAGAATGAGTAACAAAGGTAAAAATGAATATATTTGCTATTCCTTTAATAATTAATAAAACCAATCATTATGAGAAAAATTCTGTTTACTTTATCGATGCTGGTATTTGGTCTTGGGCTGTTTGCCGCTCCGGTAACTATGGAAACAGCACAACAGGTTGCGGTAAACTTTTACAAACACAATGCTATAAAAACTTCTGATTACACTATATCGGACGAATATGCGAATCAGTATAACGGAATGACTACCTATTATGTGTTTATTTTTAAATCGGGCGGATTTGTAATGATAGCCGCCGATGATGCTTCGATTCCTATATTGGGTTATTCAACCGCAAGCCCTTTTGATAAAAACAATATACCGCCAAATGCACAGTGGTGGTTTAATGAGTATAGCAGGAAGATAAAAGACATTGTTGATGCAAAGGTTTCAAATGTAGAAACTGTTAAAGCATGGAAAAAGATACAGGATAAACAGTTTCCTGATACTAAAAATATAAATGCATTCCCTTTACTTGCTACCACATGGAACCAGGATTGTTATTATAATGCTCTTTGCCCTGCGGCTTCAGGCGGTCCATGCAGCCATGTTTATACCGGTTGTGTTGCCACTGCAACAGCACAAGTAATGAAATTCTGGAATTATCCGACCACAGGCGTGGGTTCGCATACCTATACTGATCCTACTTATGGTGTCCAGACAGTTAATTTTGGTACAACTACCTATGATTGGGGCAGTATGGTAAATAATGTTACATCAAGCAATACTGCTGTTGCAACCCTGATGTATGATTGCGGTGTATCGGTTGACATGACTTATGGAACAAGCGGCTCAGGAGCGCAGGAAACGGCTATTCCAAACGCACTAATTAGTTATTTTAATTATCAGCCAACTGCTGAAGTTCAATTCGAGGCAAGTTTTGTGGATTCCAACTGGGTAAAAATGCTAAAAACCGAACTTGATGAAGGACGCCCGGTATTATATGCCGGTTATGATGGAACTGAAGGACACTCATTTGTATTTGACGGATATAATACTTCTAATCAATTTGACGTTAATTGGGGATGGAGCGGTTATGATGATGGATATTTTGCCGTTGGATCCCTTAACCCGACCGGATATGCGTTTAATTCGAATAATGAAGCAGTAGTGAGAGTAAGACCAAAATCATCCTTAATGCCAATTGCCAGTTTTACTTCAAATACAACAACTCCTTTGGTTGGCGGCACTGTTACCTTTACTGATATGTCAACCAATAGCCCGACCTCGTGGTTGTGGACATTTGACGGAGGAAGCCCTTCTACTTATAGTGGAAAAACTCCTCCTGCCATCACGTATGCTGGGCCAGTAGGCTATTACCAGGTAACGCTTACTGTTTCAAATGCAAATGGCTCCGACACAAAAACAAGCGCACAATATATTAATTGCGGAGGAACTCCTTCCAAATGGATAGAACAGAACTCCGCATTTGCAACTGTAACGAGGGGAATTGACTGCATAAGTATAGTAAGTCCATATACTGTATGGGCAGGGGCATTCAATGGAGCATTTACCAGCAGTGCTGACTATTTTACTCAGGATTTTACAAGAACAACAAATGGCGGTATTACATGGACAGCAGACACAGTAATATTTACCGGTTATACTGCCTATGGAATTGCTAACCTTGCTGCAATAAATGACACTGTATGTTATGCGGCAATGTATCCCGGTACTGCTGCAACTGGAGGATATGTGGCAGAAACTAATGATGGCGGCGTTACCTGGTCAATTGCAAATTCACCCGATTATTCTGCAAGCTGGCTCGATTTTGTATACTTTTTTGATGCCAATAATGGCGTAAGCGTGGGCGATCCTAATTCCAGCCATGTGTTTGGCATTTATACCACATCAACTGCCGGAGCTTCATGGACAGTAGTTCCTTCTGCTAATATTCCCACTGCCAATACCAGTGAAACGGGAGTAGTGAATCAATTTTGTGCAATAGGAGATACTATTTGGTTTGGTACTCAACAGGGACGCCTGTATAAATCTGTTAATAAAGGCTTGAACTGGACTGTTTCCACAACCGGTTTTGGTACTTCTGCCCAGGTTACACCGGTATTTAGAAGTGGCAGTGTAGGGATTGTAACCGGTTCAAATTATTCCACAGGAGCATATCTTGGAATGAAAATAACCACTGATGGCGGTTCTACGTGGAATACGGTTACACCAACAGGGTTTTATACAAAAAACCCCAATATATCCAACATCCCGGGAACAGAATCACTGTGGGTTGATGTAAGCCAAGGTTCCGGAAAAGGATCTTCTTTCAGCAATAATGATTGTACATATTTCTATGATATTGATACCGGGGCGGTTCAGTACACATTTGTAAAGTTTTATGATATTAACACCGGCTGGGCAGGAAGTTATAATTACCCAAGTGCAAATGTCGGAGGAATCTATAAATGGGATCCCACAGTTCTTTCGGCAGGTATTAATCCAATAAAGGGAAATCCCTTACAAATCAATATTTATCCTAATCCTACAAATAATTTAGTTAATATTGAATTATCGGGTATTACAACACAATAAAAATTTATAACTTGGTTGGTGAGAATATCATTTCGAAGGAAATCAATCCGTCATTTAATAGTTTATTTCAGATTGATTTGTCATCCTACAGATCGGGAATCTATTTTGTAACAGTTGATACAGGCAAAAATATCATTTCAAAACGCATAATGCTGGTTAAATAACCACAGGCAGGCATTAATAAGAACCCCAGCAGGTTTGCTGAGGTTTTTTATTAAGCATCAGGAATGTATATAAATATGAATATTTCTTAATTATAAATTCAACTCTTTTGTTTAAATTTTAATAATTTTTGCGTTTTATAAGTTATAATTAATGCCAAACGCTTTATTTTGAAAAAATAATTAGAAATGACCGAAAACTGATATTCTCTTATTTTGAGCTTGATAGTAAGAACTTTATCTGTTTATATGTCGTTTTAAAACAAATTGTTATATTTTATTAAAAAATATATTAGGTAATTAAAATATTGTTTTTATATATTTGCGACGGGAAATTTTACCGAATTCATTAAAAAAATAAAATAATCTAAAAAAGCTATGAGAAGTATTTACTTTAAAATTATTGCTGCAACCGTTGTTGTAGCTACTTTTTTGTCAGGCTGTGACCTGAAGAAAATGACCAAAAAATACGACACAGTAAAGTATGAGACAACACCAACTGTGCTTGAAACCAAGGGTGGGAAAATTTCGGTGTCTGTAAAAGGCACTATTCCTGCTAAGTATTTTGGCAAACAAGCCATCGTTGAATTTGCTCCTGTGTTAAAATATGCAAATGGAACAACTCAGTTGAAATCTATTACAATTCAGGGAGAAAAAGCAAAGGGCAATGGAACTGTTATGAAAAAGAAAGAGGGCGGTTCTTTTACTTACTCTGATGTTTTCGACTATAAACCTGATATGAACAAATCGGATTTGGTGGTTAATGCCAAAGTTACAATAAAGAAAAAATCGAAAGATCTTGGCGAGAGAAAACTGGCTGACGGCGTAATTTATACTTCTGAAAGAATTCAGAGCGAAGGCGACCCACTGCTTGCACCGGATGGTTATGTTAAAGAAGTTATTATTCCGAAAAGCGCTGAAATATTTTTCGCAAAAGGATTATCTGATTTGAATTTGCAATATATACCGCTTAATAAGGATCAGGAAAATGCAAAGAAATTAAAGGATTTTGTTGATTTTCTAAAGAAAAACTGGAAAATTAAAAATATAGATATTAATGCATGGGCTTCACCGGAAGGCGAAGAAACTACTAACCAGGGGCTATCAGATAGACGTTCAAAAACTGCTGATACCTATATTAAAGATCAGCTTAAAGAAATTGCAAGAAATATTGCAAAGGCGGCTAAGCAAAAAGTGGATGAGAAAAAGATTGATAGTGATTTGCCAACCGCTACACTTTCTGCAAAAGGTGAAGACTGGGACGGTTTCTTAAAAACTATCGGAGCTTCAACAGTAAAAGATAAAGAAAAAGTGTTGAATGTTGTAAATTCAGAAACAGATCCTTTAAAGAAGGAAAAAGCTATCAATGATATGACGGTTATTTATCCTGAAATTGAAGCAGCAATACTTCCTCCACTCAGAAGGGCTCTTATTACCATCAATTATTTTGAGCCAAGAAGAACCGACCAGGAAATTGCAATGCTTGCTACAACTACTCCGGATTCTTTAAAGAAAGAAGAACTACTTTATGCAGCCACATTGACCGAAGACCTTAACACTAAATTAAAAATATATAATTCTGCAACAAAAGTGTATGCCAATGAATGGAAAGGCTATAACAATGCTGGATATATTTGTATAAAACTCGGTAAAACTGATGAGGCCGCCACATATCTTGAAAAAGCAAATACTTTAGCTCCAAACAATGGTATGGTTATTAATAACCTTGGTGTTGTTGCTGAATTCAAGAAAGATTTTGATAAAGCTAAATCATATTATGAAACTGCAAAAGGCTTAGGTATTGATGAAGGATTTAATATGGGTCCTGTATTAATTAAAGCAGGCGATTATGCAGGTGCTGTTACTTCATACGGTTCAAGAACATGTACTCACAACATTGCACTTGCTCAGTTGATGACAGGAAATACTTCTGCAGCAGCTTCTACTTTGGATTGCACAACTCCTAAAACTGCAGCCGTATATTATATGATGGCAGTTGTTGGCGCCCGTACAAGTAACACTACTATGATTTATGAAAATCTTCCAAAAGCTATTGCTATAGATGCATCATACAGGGATCAGGCTAAGGACGACAGGGAATTCTTAAAATGGAATACCGGCGCTGATTTCTTAAATGCGATTAAATAATTAAAAGTAATTGAATTGACAAAAATAAGAGGGCTGCGGTTTACCGCAGCCCTCTTATTTTTATGAAATAGTTATAATGATATTCTTGTTATCCCAACTTCATATTCTTTTCCCATAATTACATCTGTAATCTTATTATAATCCTCAATATTGTTTACAAAATCAATATTGTTGGTATCGATTATCAGGATGCGCATATTCTGCTGTGATTTGATGAAATCGAGATAGCCCGACTGTATCTTTTCAAGGTATTCTTTTTCCATGTTAAGCTCATAGGAACGCCCTCTTTTTGCAATATTTCTTTTCAGGTTATCAATATCTAAAAACAAATACACCAGCAGATCGGGTTTGGGCAATGTAGTGTTGATGATATAAAACAGTTTGGTAAATAATGCAAACTCATCATCCTGCAATGTCTTTTGGGCAAATATCAATGTCTTATTAATAAAATAATCCGATATGGTAAAAGTTTTAAAAAGATCCTGTCTTGTAAGCTCATCTTTTAACTGATGGTATCTTGCGGCAAGAAAAGACAGCTCAAGCGGAAAGGCATAGTGAGTGGGGTTTTCATAAAATTTGGGAAGAAAAGGATTATCGGCAAATTGTTCAAGGATGAATTTGGCATTAAACTGTTCGGCTATTCTGGTTGTAAGGGATGTTTTGCCCGCCCCTATATTTCCTTCTATGGCAATATAATTATATCCCATTCAGTTTGGACTTATGCTGTCTAACGTAGGCGCTGATAATAATTCAACTTCACTTTCGTCGGGACATTCTTTTAAAAGTTCGGCAACAGTTTTCCCGAATAACGGATGGATGAATTTAGGCGCAATTTCATTTAGCGGAACCAGTGCAAACTTCCTGTTTTTAAGGTGAGGATGCGGGATAATCAGTTCTTCCTCGTTTATAATTTCGTTGTCGTAAAAAATAATATCAATATCAATTTCCCTTGCAACCCATTGTTTTACCTGCCTTGTTCTGCCAATGGAAATTTCTATTTTTAATATTTCAGTAAGTAGTTCAAAGGGGTTTAATTGGGTTTCGAGGCTGACAGCCATGTTGAAAAAGTTTCTTTCATCGGTAAATCCCCAGGGTTCGGTTTCGTAAATAGCAGAATGTTTTTTTACTTTCCCCAACTTTTTCAGGAGCTTAACAGCATTACGAAGGTTTTCCTCCTTATTGCCCAGATTAGTGCCTAATAACAGGTATGCAGTACTCATTGTAATGAAACAAACACTTCAAAATTACAATAAGTTTAATACGAATATTATTTTGTTGAAAATTTATTTAATAACCGCAGGTATCTGATTCGGTAAATAAAAATTCCATTTCTTAATTTTAATTTATCATTAAGGAAGTGAATAGGAAAATATAGTTTACAAATTAATTGTAACATTTATCACGTCATGTTTGTCTTATTTGCAGTTAATGTTGAAAAGTTTGCGTGTTCGGTGTAAGGGGGTGTTTGTGCGCCATCTTACAATTTTTAGCAAACAAATACAAAGCTTCATCAAAAATAATGTCGCTATTTCAATAATTATTCATAACATTGCATTAAGTAATTCATTTAAGACAAACCAATTAAACCTATAAACTATGAAACAGTTCTTCAAATTCATGTTCGCCTCAATGGCAGGCTTTTTACTCATTTTCCTTATCTTCTTCTTCATCACCATAGGAATGATAATGTCGATTGCTGCCTTATCAAAAAAGGAAGTGGTTATAGTACCTAAGAACACGGTGCTTCACCTTAAATTCGACCAGGCAATACCCGACAGGTCTTCGAACAACCCTTTTGAGAATTTTAATTTTTCAACAATGAGATCGAACGAATCACCCGGTTTGAACGATATACTTGATAATATAAAAAAGGCAAAAGCAGATGAAAATATTAAAGGGATATATCTCGACCTGTCCACTGTTCCAGCTGGAGTAGCCACTCTGGATGAAATACGTAATGCCCTGCTCGATTTCAAATCATCAGGTAAGTTCATCATCAGCTATGGCGAAACATACACTCAGAAAGCTTATTACCTGGCTACCGTTGCCGATAAAATTTGCCTCAACCCTGCAGGTATCATTGAATTTAAGGGAATAAACGGTGAGATTTTGTTTTTTAAAGGTTTGCTCGAAAAATTAGATGTTGATATGCAAATCATCCGTCATGGTAAATTTAAAAGCGCTGTTGAGCCTTTTGTTTATGATAAAATGAGCGAACCAAACAAGCTGCAGACATTAAAATATATCACATCAATATGGGATCATTTGCTTGATGGCATTTCTGCGGGCAGGAAGATAAGCAAGAATGACCTGAATGCCATTGCCGACGGGTTTAAAATTAAAACAGCCGAAGATGCCGTTAAAAACAAACTTGCCGACAAGCTTATGTATAAAGATGAAATTCTGGCTGAACTGCGCAGCAATCTTGGTATAGGCGAAAACGACAAAATCAGTGTGATGACGATGAGCAAATATATCAATGCTCCCGATAAAACAAGAAAGATGGCAAAATCTCACTACAAGATTGCCGTTATTTATGCCATCGGCGAGATTGAAAGCGGAGTTGGCAATGATAAGATAATAGGTTCTGAAAGGATTTCGGAAGCTATCAGGAAAGCAAGGCTCGATACATCAGTCAAGGCTATTGTCCTGCGTGTTAATTCGCCGGGAGGCAGCGCACTTGCTTCGGATGTGATATGGAGGGAAGTGGTTCTTGCCAAAAAAGTGAAGCCGGTTGTTGCATCAATGGGCGATGTGGCTGCTTCGGGCGGGTATTATATTTCATGTGCCGCCACCAAAATTGTTGCCGATCAGAACACCATTACTGGTTCTATCGGTGTTTTCGGAATGATTCCTAATCTAAAAGGATTGTTTAATAATAAACTCGGCATTACTTTCGATAATGTTAAAACCAATACCCATGCCGACTTTGGCACAACCACGCGTGCTATGACTGAAGATGAAAAAGATATTATCCAGACAGATGTAGAAAACATTTATCATACTTTTATTTCTCACGTTGCCGAAGGCAGAAAAATGACTACTGACGAAGTTGATTCCATAGGGCAGGGCAGGGTTTGGAGTGGTGCTGATGCAATAAAGATTGGCTTGATAGACGGATTTGGCGGCTTAGATACAGCCATTCATCTTGCCGCAAAACTTGCTAAAATTTCAGATTACAGGATTACTTCCTTACCTGAACAAAAAGAACCTCTTCAACAAATCATTGAGAGTTTAAAAGGTAGTTCGGATGATGTATTGCTGAAAAAGGAATTGGGCGATGCATACGATTACTATATGTACATTCAGAATATCAAAAACATGAAAGGCGTGCAGGCAGTAATGCCATATCAAATAATAATAGAATAAAAAAAGGGAGCGGAAAGCTCCCTTTTTTGTTAAGCACTGTACGCTTCTATATCCGGTTTAACTTTCTTAACCAATCCCTGTAAAACAGTTCCGGGACCAACTTCAATAAATGTGGAAGCTCCATCGGCTATCATGTTCTGCATGATCTGTGTCCAGCGCACAGGTGAAGTTAACTGTAAAACCAAATTTTCTTTTATTATATCAGGATTTGTAACGCTTTGTGCATTTACATTCTGATAAATCGGACAAATGGGTTTATTAAAGGTAGTGGAATTGATAGCAGCAGCCAGTTCAACTCTTGCTGATTCCATTAATGGTGAATGGAAAGCACCTCCCACTTTTAGCGGCAATGCTCTTTTTGCTCCGGCAGCTTTCAGTTTTTCGCATGCTATTTCAACTCCTTTTAATGAACCTGATATAACAAGTTGCCCGGGACTATTATAATTAGCAGGAACAACCACTTCTTCAGTTATTGATCTGCATATCTCTTCAGCTTTGCTGTCGTCAATTCCAAGAATGGCCGCCATAGTGGAAGGATGAGCTTCGCATGCTTTCTGCATAGCATTGGCACGTTTTGAAACCAATACAAGACCATCTTCAAATGATAATGCATTGTTGGCAACCAAAGCAGAGAATTCGCCCAATGAATGACCGGCAACCATGTCAGGTTTGAAATTCTCAAGAGTCCTTGCTAATATCACAGAGTGAAGAAAAATAGCAGGCTGGGTTACTTTTGTCTGCCTCAGGTCTTCATCTGTTCCTTTGAACATAAGGTCTGTAATGCGAAACCCAAGAATATGGTTTGCTTTTTCAAATAGTTCTTTTGCTAGTGGAGATTTTTCATATAAATCCATGCCCATACCAACAAACTGCGCTCCCTGACCGGGAAATACGTAAGCCTTCATAAAAATTTAGAGATAATATTAGTGAATAAAAATTAATTACTACTTTCTGTTTCCCATAAAACGGAGAAGGAATAAGAAAAGGTTTATAAAATCAAGATAAAGGGTCAATGCGCCCATGATGATATATTTTCTTGCCGGTTCCGAACTCCCATCAATCTGCGAACCTATTCTTTTTAGTTTCTGCACATCCCATGCAGTGAGTCCAGTAAATACAAGCACTCCAACAATACTGATAATATAATCCAGCGATTGACTTCTCATGAACATATTTACCATCATTGCAATAAAAACTCCAATGACTCCCATAACCATTATAGCTCCAAATTTTGACAGATCGACCTTTGTTGTATAACCGGCAATCGCCATTAAGCCAAAGGTTGCTGCTGTAACGGCAAAAGTAAGGAATATGGAAGATCCTGTATATACAAGAAAAATAAAACTCAGGCTCATGCCCATGAGGAAAGAGTATATGACAAATAATATAGTCAGAACTCCTGCAGAAATTTTGTTAAATCCAAATGACATGATAAGTACAAAAGCTAAAGGGGAAAGCATGACCACCCATCCAAGCCCCGACATACCCATTCCTTTTTCAGTTTGAACGAGTAAAGAAGAAATAAATGCAGCATTTGTGCTGAAATAATAAGCGAAGAAAGCGGTTATTCCTAATGCTAGTGCCATCCATGAAAATACATGATTGATAAATGTTCTGGGAACTGCGATATCGCCTGTATTGGCATTAACGAAAGCATTTTCATTATTTTGATTATAATTGAACATCATAGTAGTGTGATTTAAAATTAGCGTGCAAAAATAATAATATTATTAATAAAATTAATGAAGATTTGAACTCAGTAAATGAATGAATTCCTGCCTTGTTTTATCTATGCAAAAAGCGCCAATAAAATCGGAAGTAGTAGCAACAGAATTCTGCTTTTGAATACCTCTCATGCGCATGCATAAATGCTCAGCTTCTATAACTACAGCTACTCCCAATGGCTTTAATGTATTATGAATACACTCTTTTATTTGTGTTGTAAGCCTTTCCTGAACTTGCAGCCTGCGTGCGAATGCATCTACAACTCGGGGAATCTTACTCAGTCCGACAATATATCCGTTGGGAATATATGCCACATGAGCCTTACCTATAAAAGGAAGCATATGATGCTCGCACATAGAATATATCTCAATATCCTTCACAATGACCATTTGCCTGTAATTCTCCTTGAACATGGCCGAACGAAGCAGTTCTTCCGGATTAAGATCATAGCCATGCGTAAGAAACTGTAATGCTTTGGCGACACGTTCAGGCGTTTTTATCAATCCTTCTCTGTTTGGATCTTCACCTATAAGTTTGAGGATATCATAATAATGAACAGATAACTTCTTTATCAGTTCAGGATTGTAGGCATCGATCTTCGAATAACCGTCCATTTCGTTCTGTTGTCCCATTTCTTTATTTAAATCTATCATAGGTGATTATTTTCCATAATATTCAATATAATTGTTTTCTGTTTCAACAAGGCGTATGCAATGCAACTCTGCACCTATTTTTTTAACCGGCTCGTCAAGTTGTTCCCATATCTTGATTGCCATATTTTCAGTTGAAGCAAGCACATCTTTCATAAAGCCCACTTCTATATTCATATTGCGGTGATCAACCTTATCTATGACCTCAGTTATAATAATGGTGTTAAGGTCTTTCAGGTTTATAAGCAAGCCTGTTTGAGGGTTTATTTTGCCTTTCACTGTTACAAACAGAGTATAGTTATGCCCATGCCAGTTAGGGTTTGAACATTTGCCGAAGGTTTTCATGTTCTCTTCATCGCTGAGTTCCTTCTTGAACAGGCGATGGGCTGCATTAAAAGTTTCCCTGCGTGTGATGTAAATCATAAAGTTTAATTGTGCTGCAAAGATATGAATTTATTGACAAATTGTTTTCAGGTTAAATGGCCAATCTGTTGTTATTTTGATGGGTTTAAGGAGTATTAAAGTTTATTTATTATTCAGTTCTATTTCGTAGCGAGTGCCTTTCTTTGTGTGTAATTTCAAGCTAGCCTTTAACTGCTTAACAAGTATCTCAATCAGCTCAAGTCCCATGGTGTTTATTTCGGTATTCTTATTCTGTTCCTTCATGCCTATGCCGTTATCGCCAATAATGAGCAAATATTTATTTCCTTTTGTTTCCAGCCCAATATACACTTCATTATTTTTCCCTTTCCATTTTTCGGGAAAAGCATGTTTAAAGGAATTGCTCAATATTTCATTTACTATAATCCCGCAGGGTATGGCATTATCAATGTCGAGGAAAACAGGTGAAACGTTAACTTTCACATCGATATTATTATTTCCCCTATAGAGATATGCTACATTACTGGCTAACATCTGCAAGTAATTTCCAAAATTAATTTGAGAAAGGTTTTCGGAAACATAAAGGTTTTCATGTATGATAGACATTGTCCAGACACGTTGCTGTATATCCCGCAATTTCCCTTTCATTACCTCGTCATTGCTTTCGCGCATTTGCATATTGATAAGCGAAATAATGATTTGCATATTGTTTTTCACCCTGTGATGCAGCTCACGCAGCAATGCTTCTTTTTCGCTCAATGTTGTTTTTAATTCTTGTTCAGCCATCTTTTCATCGGTAATATCTTCAATAATCACCTGTAATCCTGTAACTTTTTTATTAGTATCCTTTAAAGATTTTAAATAAAATTTTGCATTAACCAATTTTCCCCATACGCTTGTATAAGAAGCTTCTTTAACAATTGGATTTCCAGTATTTATGCACTGTTTAAATGCATCAACCATTCCAGTATCAATCAAGTGCTGTAATTGAAACACATTGATATTTTTTGTTTCTTCGAGCGACTTGGAACCAATCAGTTTCATGTAAGTTGAATTTATTTCAATGATATTTCCTTTAGTGTCGGTTGTCATGATGCCAATCGGGGCATTTTCAAAAATTGTTTTATATTTTTCTTCACTCTTCTTTAGTGCTTCAGATATTCTTTTCCTATTAGAAATATTTCGGGCAACACCTAATATTTCATAAGGGTTTCCATCTTTATACCTGAACATACTATTTACTTCCAACGAAGTAATTGAGCCATCTTTATTTATGAAATCTACTTCATAAATTGTATTTGTTGTCTCTCCTTTTAGTTTCTTTCTTAAGCTTTCATTTGAAGCTTTTCTGGATTCAGAAGTAAGAAAGTCATTTACTTTCCTCCCGATTAATTCTTGGGCTTTATATCCAATAATTCTCTCACATTTGGTATGCATAGAAGAAAATTTTTGGTCTAAACTCACCGTATACACTAAATCATTTGTAGTTTCTGCCAGTTCTTTATATTTTTCGCGAGTTTTATTTAATTCTTCTTCAGCTTTTTTCCGCTCGGTAATATTTCTTGCAATGCCAAATATTTCAAAAGGTTTACCATCCCTATAATTTATCATGCTGTTTATTTCAAGCGAGGTATATGAGCCGTCTTTATTTACAAAATCTACTTCATAAAGGGTATTTGTCGTTTCTCCTCTCAATTTTTTATTAATGTTATCAAATGCAACTTTTGCCGTTTCGGGAGAAATATAACTACTCATGTTTAACTTGGTAATCTCTTCAAATTTGTATCCAAGCATTTTTTCGGCCATTGGATTAACGGAAGTAAAATTGCCGTTAAAATCCATTGTATATATAATATCATTTGTATTTTCATAAATGTCCTTGAACCTGTTTTCGCTTGCCTTCAGGTCATTTAAAGTCTTATGCAGTTGTGTAATATCAATGATTGCGCCTACTATTTTTTCAGGTACACCTAATTTATTTCTTATTAATTTGGCATTTATCGAACAATGTAATTTTGAATCGTCTTTATCTTTCAATTTAATATTGTAATCGCGAAGTATCCCATTTATTGAAATTTGCCGAATTAAATTTTCCCTATCCTCTCTTCTAAAATATGATTCAAAAACATCTCTGCCTATAAGTTCTTCCCGCTTATATTTTGTATAATATTCAACAGAAGGACTTATTTCAAGTATTGTCCCATCAATTGCGGCTTCATAATATACCGCTTGAATATTCTCAAAAATATTACGATACTTTTCTTCACTTGCAGTTAAAGCGTTTATCGTTTTATGCAATTTAGTAAGATCGATAAATGAGCCTACAAGTTTTACAGGAATTCCTTTCTTGTTTTTTATTAATTGGGCATTTAACGAGCATAGTAATTTTGAACCATCTTTGTCCTTAATCTCAAAATATTGGTCACGTAATTTGTTATTTTCTAAATTCAACCGGAATAATTTTTCCCGGTCTTTTTTGTTTACGTATAAATCAACAGCCTTGGTTCCTATCAATTCATTACGCTTGTATTTTGTGAAAAATTCAACCGAAAGACTTATATCTATAATGGTACTATCTAAGTTTGTTTCAAAATATACAGATTGAATATTCTCAAATATATTGCGGTATTTTTCCTCATTTTCTGATAAGAAAATACCTGCTTTATTCTTCTTACCAGAACTCTTTTCAAGTAATTTAATCATTCCTTCAACCTGTTCATCGGATAATGAAGCCAGGTCAATCTTTTGCAATTTTGATTTTAGTTTCTCCCTTAAATTCATATAGTCGGAATATTTAATCAAAAATATTCATTTTTTTACATATATATATAAGTAAAATCAGATATTTCGGTATTTATATATAATTTTATACTTCATTTCTAAAAACATTTTATGGCAGTTTATTTAAAAAATGCTATTTATATTGACTGGCAAACCATGGAGTTCAGGAATTCATCGTTAAAAGTTAATAATAGCGAAGAAGGGAAAATAGAATTTATAAATGGAATTCCATTAAACACATCAGATGAAATAATCGATTGTAGCGGGAAATTGGTCACAAAATCCTTTGCCTGCGGACATCACCATGTTTACTCTGCTTTGGCAAGAGGAATGGGAGCGCCCAAAAAGAATCCGAGAAACTTTTATGAGATATTAAAATATGTTTGGTGGACACTGGATAAATGCCTTGATAAGGATTCCATAGAAGCCAGCGCTTTGGCAACAGCTATAGCTTCGGCCAAATGCGGAGTTACTTATGTAATCGATCATCATGCTTCGCCTTTTGCCGTGGAAGGTTCGCTTGAAATTATTGCAAAAGCCTTTGAAAAAGTAGGGGTATCGCATCTTTTATGTTATGAAATTTCCGACCGTGATGGTTACGATATTGCCGAAAAAGGACTGGCTGAAACCGAAAATTATTTAAAATATTACCCGGGATTAGTTGGTTTGCATGCATCTTTTACCATCTCCGACGAAACACTGGAAAGGGCTGTACAGCTTGCCGATAAATATGATTCGGGCATACATATTCATGTGGCCGAAGATAAATATGATGAAGAACTTTGTGTAAGAAATTATGATATGAGAGTGGTGGAACGCTTGCACGATGCAGGTGCGCTAAAATTTTCGAAAACCATTTTAGGACATTGTCTTCACCTTGATAATAAAGAAAAAGACCTGATAAAAAATTCAAAAGTATGGGTAGTTCAAAATAGCGAAAGCAACCTGAATAATAATGTGGGGTACTTTAATTCACGCGGACTTGGCGATAACATTATGCTTGGAACCGATGGTATGCATAGCGATATGCTGCGAAGTGCAAAATCGGCATTTTATGTAGGTCAGGGTTTTGATAGCATAGATTATCCCGGTTTTTACAAACGATTCAGGAATGCACACCGGTATCTGAATGTAAATGGTTTTGCCAATGATGGAGAAAATAACCTTGTGGTACTTGATTATGATACACCCACTGAAATTAATCAAAGTAATTTCCTCGGTCATTTTCTTTTTGGCATCGAAGCCAAACATGTGCAGCATGTTATTTCTGGCGGGAAGTTAATAGTTAAGGACAGAAAAGTTACTACTGTTAATGAAGAGGAAATTCTTGAATTCTCGAAGGAGCAGGCAACCAAACTTTGGGAAAAAATGAAGTGTGTTGACGTAGATTAATTCACTTATTACATCTCAATGGAAATACTGATACATCAGGGCACAGTAGTTACTTCCGAAAAAACTTTCGATTCAGATATTCTTTTATCAAACGGGAAGATAGCTGCGATCGGGCAGGATTTAACTCATCCTGATGATGCCATGATCATTGAAGCAAAGGGCAAATACGTTTTCCCCGGTGGAATAGATGCACACGTGCATCTTGATCTTCCCACACCTGCCGGAAATTCTTCCGATGATTTTGAATCAGGCAGTATTGCTGCCTTATATGGTGGCACAACATCCTTCATTGATTTTGTGACTCCGGCTAAAAATGAATCACTCATCGCGGCGCTTAATAAAAGATTAAAAGTTGCTGAACGCGCCAAAGCAGATTTCAGTTTCCACATGAGCATCACTTCATGGAATAAGGATATTGCTAGGGAAATGGAAGTTTGTGTTAAGCAATATGGTATTACTTCTTTTAAATGTTATATGGCATATAAAGGAGCAATAGGTATTGAAGAAGACGAATTGTTTGAAGTAATGAAAAAAGCTGTCGAGCTGAATGCCCTGGTAACTGTACATTGTGAGCTTGGAGATGAAATTATTAGATTACAGAAAGCTTTTATTACTGAAGGGAAAACAACTCCACTTTTTCATGCATTATCACGGCCTTCCTATGTTGAATCGGAATCAGTAAAACATGTTGTTGCACTTGCGCAGAAAGCAAATTGCCCTGTATATATCGTCCATACTTCAACAAAGGAATCGCTTGAAATAATTAAGGACGCACAAAGCAACGGACAGAAGGTTTATTCCGAAACCTGCCCGCAATATTTATTGCTAGATGATACTGTTTATGATCTTCCGCTCCCTGAATCACTCAACTATGTTATTAGTCCGCCTATTAGAAAAAAAGATGACCAGCAGGC
>JBEKEO010000068.1:0-13589 GCA_050013795.1 Bacteroidales bacterium | reverse complement strand
ATTTAATTAAATTTGCCTAATCATATTTTGAGTGTGTGTTCATTTATATGATTGGATTATTCATCGTTTTTTCATTTATTAGTATTAATTATCCTGCCTGCGCCGCTAAACTTGCAATAGTTTTCTTACTTGTTATGGTTCGTTTATTGGCAGGACTGTCGGTGTTTTTAGTGGATTAATTCCATCAGCAGGCGGTAAGGCAGACAATAGAAAAAATAGAAAAAGGAAGAGTAAAAAGAAAGTAAGCAATATGCAGTCGGCAGGAAACAGTAAAAAGCGAAAGATAGTTAGTAAACAGATAAGTAAAAACAATGACGGAATTCTGGAAAATTTATAACGATAGATTAGCAGCAGAAAACCATTTAAGAAAAGCCAAAAGACTTGGCGGTGATGGACACATTGTTATAGGGAAACCCCGTGGTAAAATAATCTATATAGCTGTATATTTATTCAGTGAAAAGATAATAAAAGAAAACCCGACAAAAGAAAATACCGAACAGATAAATAAAAGCAATGACAGAATTCAGAAAAGTTCATAAATTAAAAAAACAGCAGAAAGCCATATAAATGAACTAAAAAAACTTAGCGATAAAGGACGAATCGTTATTGAAAATACGGATGGTAAAACAGTATATGTTGTTGTTTATACATTAGAAGAAAAGAAAGATAAAAAAGAAAAACTAAAAAAGAGTAGAAAAATAAAATAATGTTTAACGAAAATTAGGAAAGAGAAAACATGAAAGAAATTGTTAAAATAAGAGTCAGTTCTTGTGCGCGGGTATTAGCCTTGGCAATGCTAATAATAGGATTTTTTGCAGGAATTTTTGCTGCATTCTTCAGCATAACCCCCGAAAGAGATGCATTTTGTTTAAAAGAGTTTTGCCCGATATACAGCGGATTAGGCTTTTGGGCAATAATTATATTTCCCATTGTTTATGCAATTATAGGTTTAATATACGGTGGGCTGGGAGCAATTTTTTATAACATTATAGCACGATGGACTGGCGGAATTGAAATTGATTTTAAAGATGCAGACATCAAAAAATAGTTGAGATACTTTATAATAAATATTAATAAACCAATTCATAAAAAAACAATGATGCCAACAACAAAAATCACTAAAAGAACCGAACTTTTGGAATTACTATATTCCAAAGAAGTAGAAACTATTAATGCATTCATACTCGAAGGGAAAGAAAGTATGTACGAAAACGGGATAATACACATCCCTTTCGATAAAGTATTAAACAACGAAAAAAATTATACGCGCGATAATATGATACAGATAGCCGATATTTTTGAAAACAGCGGTTGGTATGTTAAAATTGTGGAATCAGAAGGTGTATTCGATTTTTCTTAAATAACTTCAATTATAAAAGCCTGCTGGTTCGTTGAATCGGCAACCTTTGTAAAAGAGAAAAAATAATTTAAACAATTAAACCATGAAAAAAAACATTATTATTAGCAACAATGCTGGCTTTTACCATAGTCCATGCGCAGGTAGAACCTTCAGCTAATGTAGAGGAAAAAATTAATACCAATACACCCGTAAAAACATCAATAAAAGTAGAAGATTTGATGAAAAACATTACAAAGCACATCTCGAAAAATTACAAAGATTACAAACCTGCTGAAGCATACCAAATAGAAACAAAAGGAGTTGTTTCTTATGAAGTGATAGTTGAAAAAGAATCAAACAAGCTTGATATTTATTATGATAAAGACGGAAAATTCTTGCGTAAGGAAGTTGAAAAGAAAGCCCCTGTAACCAAAACTGCCACAAGCAAAACGAAGACAGTTCCCAAAACAAATAACGCGACCAAATCCGACTCTACTAAACAAGTTCACTAAAAAAGTAATATCAAATAATAAACAGACTTTAAATTTACATGTTATGAAAAAAGAACAAATAGGAATTAATGCAGGCATTATCTGGAAAACACTTGATGGCGATATTACAGATACCGAAATTAGTAATGTAATGAAAAAAAGCAAACTTAAAAAAGAAGATTTTTATATGGCATTAGGCTGGCTGGCGCGGGAGAATAAAATAAGGTTTCATACAACGGGTAATTCTAACTGCATATTTCTTATTTATTAAATTCAAACAAATGGCAACGGGTAAAGTTAAATTTTATAACCGCAGAAAAGGGTATGGTTTTATTGTTGATGATGATACCCAAAAAGATATTTTTTTTCACCACAGCGGTCTGGCTGATATTATAAATCAAAATGATGAAGTAACCTTCGATATCGAAATAGAAGATGAGGGAAAACGACAGAAAGCCGTAAATATTGAGAAAAAATAATACACAATCCAACCATACCAAATGATTGGTATTACTTGCTTACAACTTTAAATTCCGTCCTTCTGTTTTGTTGACGGCCTTCTTCGTTATCGTTGGTTGCTATCGGCTGATCAAAACCATAACCTTTATAAGTTAATCGATTGGAATTAATGCCATTCTTCACCAAATAATCAACCACCGCTTTAGCGCGGTTTTCTGAAAGAGTTTTATTGTAAGCTGCTGATCCTATATTATCTGTATGTCCTGATATTTCAATCTTTAGCGAAGAATTATCATTTAGCATTTTAGTAAGCCGGTCTAATTCGGCGGTGGATTCTGGCCTTAACGTAGATTTATCAAAATCAAAGAAAATATTGCGCAATACAATTTTATTTCCTACTTCAATTTTCTTCATCCGGATATCTTTTGAAATTTCATTATAACCAGTAGCTGCAGGAATATCAAAATTCTCTGAATGAAATAAATATCCATCGGCTTTTACTGTTATTCCGTAATTTACTCCGGATGGAAGTGAAACTAAATATTTCCCGGTTTCGCTATTTGATTCAAAATTTGCTATAATTTCGTTTTTCACATTGTCGGTAAGATCAATCGTTGCCTTTAAAGGGGTTGAAGAAGCATCGTCGACTATAGTTCCCTTAAGTAATGTCAATTGATTTGATTTAATAGCAACGGTTGGTTCAATAACGGTTTCTTTAACTGGTTTGGTGAGGCTTGCCAGCAGGTTATCTTCGTTGTTGCTGATAACTGGCTTTTCAGGTCCAAGAAAAGTAATCATATAAATATCTTTTTCGCCAATCCCGCCTGTCATAGCAGAACTATAATAACCGTGAACTCCGCTACCGGAAATGCTGAAGAAAATATCATTATCGGGAGTATTAATCGGGTATCCTAAATTTTCAGGTTCCGACCATTTTCCATTTTCATAAGTTGATTTAAAAATATCATAACCGCCCATTGTTTTATGACCCTGAGAACTGAAATATAATGTTTTGCCATCAGGATGCATGAAAACACCTTCCTCATCGTACTCAGTATTGATAACAGGGCCTAAATTAACAGCTTCTCCCCATTTGCCTTTCTCGTTCATTTTCGACATATAAACATCTCTGCCTCCATAACCGCCAGGTTTATCACTTACAAAATATAAAGTCCTTCCATCCGGGCCGAAAGTAGCGCTGGATTCATGGTAACGGCTGTTAATTGTTTTGGGTAAAGCTTTTGGTTTCCCCCAATGACTTCCATTCAACTTGCATTGATATATATCCCCTCCATGACTTCCTTTATATATCAGTAAAGTTTGTCCGTCAGGAGAAAGTCCGACAGTAGCATCATTTCTTTTTGTGTTCAAAGGTTTACCCGGGTTAGTAGCCTGTCCCCACACACCGTTGTTGTTATGTGAAATATAAATATCTTCATAAAATTGCATATCATCCGGAGCTTTTTCTCCACCTGTAGTGCCTTCTCTTCTGGAAGTAAAAAACATAACCGATTCATCAGCATTGATGATTGGGCTGTAGTCTGGATAAATAGTATTAATACTTGGTCCCATATTATCAATAAAAACTCTTACAGGGTTTTTCACTAATTCCTTTGCTGTATTTGATTCACCAATCTTTTTATCAATATCTTTTGAATATTTTTTTAATTCTTCAGGAGAAAGAGATGCTTTAAACGTAGTATATTCTTTAATGGCATCATCAAACTGGTAATTGAGATGGTATGCGAGACCCAATTGATAATGAATATTTGGGTCAACCTTTGGATCTAGTTTTAACGCATTTTCGAGATAGGTAGCCGCTTTCGATTTATCATATGAATTGAGATAACATCTGCCAATCCTATAATTCAGCAAAGCATTATTGGGGTTGAAAACCTGTGCTTTCAGGTAATGATCTAATGCAATGGTGTAATTACCGCTGTTAGGGACAATAGCATCATTATACAGATCATCACCATAACTAAATTCTTTAAGAGCTTCTTTTAATTCTTTTTTATTATTCGGAAAATTCTTCTTGTCAAATTCAACATTCTGAGAAAAAATCCTGCCTGTGATGAATAAAACAGCTATAAATACCAGAAATACGGATCGGCGCATATGATTTGTTTTTTTTACGTTAATTCTATAATGATTAAATTAATAATTTCCAGCAACTTATTTTTCAAAATAACTATTTGCAATTTTTTGAATATGTTTCTGCATTGCTTACCCCAAGCGATGACGCTTTTTTCCAATCCTCACAAGCTCCTTTTGCATCTCTCAACATTTCTCTGGAAATACCCCTGTTCAGGTATGCAAAACCATAATTAGGATCTAGCTTTATTGCCTGGTCAAAATCAGCAACGGCATCTTTGTAATTTTTAAGTTTATATTTTGCATTCCCTCTATTGTTATATGCATAAGCATAATCAGTCTTGATTCTGAGAGCCTGATCAAAATCTTCAATTGCGCCTGTATAATCTTCGAGTTCTATTTTAACCGTTCCCCTGTTGTTATAGGCAAGGTAATAATCACGGTCGATCTTGATGGCGGCTGTGAATTCTTCAAGTGCACCTTTATAATCTTCTAGTTTTTTCTTAATACTCCCGAGATTATCAAATGCAAATGCCAGCTGAGGATTTATTTTAACGGCAATTTCGTAATCTTCTTTTGCCCCTTTATAATCTTCCAACATTTTTTTTGCGCTGCCGCGGTCGTTGTATGCATAGGCATAATCATGTTTCAGGTTTATAGCTTGAGTAAAATCATCAACAGCTTTCTTGTATTCAGCATTCTCAAAATAAATTCCGCCGCGGTAATAATATGCCTGAGGATATGAAGCATTAACAGAAATAGCTTTTGTATATTCTATGATAGCAGCAGCTTTATCGCCTAGTGCATATTTTGCCTGCCCACAGCTAAATAATGCTTTATCATTTGACGGGTTCAATTCAACCGATTTGTCAAAATCGGCGATAGCTCCATTATAATCTTTCAATTCGTATTTCACAGAGCCCCTGTTATAATAGGCTTTTTCGAATTTAGGTTTAATAGTTATAGCTTCATCAAATTTAGCTAAGGCATCGGGATATTTTTGATTATCAAAAAAGTTAATACCATCGTTATATAACTTTTCCGCTTTCTGATCATCAACTCCCTTAGCTTTAATAGTATCCTGGGCAAAAGAATAAATGCCGGGAAAACTTATAAAAATCAATAAGAACAATGTTTTTTTCATAAGGTGAAAATTAAAAATTCATCACTAATTTACTGCAAAATTTTAATAACAATTGTTTTGTAAAGATAATACTTAAATAGAAATTGTCAATAAACAGGGATAAATAATTATTTTGATGTGCTGCAATAAAATTAGTAAAGTAAGCAGGAAGCAACAGCAAGGAGGCAGTATCTGACTGCATAGTGCCTACTGCCAACTGCCTACTATCTTCTATTCTTTTACAAACTTCTTTGCTGCCATTGAATCAATGCGAATATTTAAATATTCTCAATCATAGTAATTTACCTGTTAAAATATGCTTCTATGCCAACATTTATTTCAATAAAGTATGCTGGAATGAAAAAAACCGGTCCCCCAGAAATAGGAGTTCCTGAAACATAATAATCGGTTTGAATAAATTTATGATAATAAGTTCCTCTAATAAAAGCATCAAAAGTTCTGTTTATTTTTCTTTTATAACATAATGATAATTGAATGGCATCTATTCCTTCAATGCCAGGGGAAAAAGATGTGCTGGAAGATGAATTCGGATTTTGATAAAATATAGTTGCTTTAAATCTATCAGGACAATCCACAATTGAACCTGCGCCAATAATTAAATCATTATTTTTTAGAAAGTCTTTATTAAATAACGAGAAACTAATTTCTAATGGGATAATATCGTAATAACTTGTAGTGTAAACTGTTTTAATAATTGGATTGTATTTAAGTAACGGATCATAATCATTTTCGGTATAGAAAAGGGTGTAATAATCAAAACCTATTGATAATTTTATACGACTAAACTGACAAGAAATCAAGCCCGCAAAGCCGTGGTTAAATCCTCTTTTATCATCAAATTTATCACATGGATAAGGAAACAATCCGGAAATTTCAGCAGATAAAATGGGTTTAATATTATTAATAGTAGGGCTTCTTTTAATAACAGTATCAATTTTTGAATTTTGTCCAAATAACGGAACCACACCAAAAAGGAATATCAGCAATGTAAAAATTAATAGATTCTTTTTCATAAATCTTTATATTTTAATTATTAGTATTGCCAATAACTCACTTATTGTTTCACTTTTTCGGTTAACTAATTACGGTTTTTGTATGGATTGCTTCACCTTTTATGCATTATTTCCCCAACAAAGTTAAAAAAAATCCCTTTTCTTTCCCCATTTCCCCCGGTTTTTATAAGTTCCAAGTCTCAAGCTCCAAATTTCAAGCCCCAAATCATATAAAAATACTGTTGGATATTGGGACTTGGAGTTTGTATTTTGGTTCTTTTTACTTTTTTTGCCTTATTTTTCCCAAATATTGGGCAAATTGCACCAATTCTCTTGAGATTTGCACAAATTCTTGTAAGACTTGCACAAACTATTATAATACATGCAGCAACTATTTTAAAACATCTCACTTGTTTTACAAGACATCTCTCTTGTTTTACATGACATCTCTCTTGTCTTACAAGACATCTCTCTTGTTTTACAAGACATCTCACTTGTTTTACATGACATCTCTCTTGTTTTATAAGACATCTCTCTTGTCTTATAAGACATCTCTCTTGTTTTACATGACATCTCTCTTGTCTTACAAGACATCTCTCTTGTTTTATGAAACATCTCACTTATTTCATATAAAACTCATAGAGTATTACTGTTTTGGGTGGTAAAGTAAGCTTTGTTTAAAGGGGATAAGCAATTTTATTAATTATCAGTTCGGCAATAACAAAAAGTCCGAAAATAACACTTGCTATTCCATTAAGGGTGGCAAAAGCCTGGTTTACCCTGTTAAGGTTTGAAGGTTTCACAATCAAATGTTCGTATAAAAGCAGCCCGATAAAAATAACGGTTCCCAGCCAGTATAACAATCCGAACTTAATTTCTATTCCGACAAACACAATAATAAATGAAGCCGCTAAATGCAGACCGGCTGAAAGCCATAAAGAATTTTTAATTCCAAGCCAAGAAGGAATAGATTTCAACCCTTGTGATTTGTCAAATTCAATATCCTGAAGTGCATAAAAAATATCAAAGCCTCCTACCCAGCATATTACAGCCAAAGAATATAAGACCGGATACAATGCGAAATGTCCTGTGACCGCAATATAGGCACCTATAGGGGCAAGGGATAAGCCCAGCCCCAGCACTAAATGGCATAAGGAAGTAAAGCGTTTGGTAAAACTGTAACCAAGCACTATTATCATCGCTACAGGTGATAAAAAGAAACACAGGCGATTGATAAAAAAAGTTGTTGTAACAAAACCCACAATATTAATAATTACAAATGTTAGCACTGCAGCAGGCGGTATAACTCCCGATGGGATTTCACGTTTTGCAGTCCTTGGATTCCGTTCATCATACTTTCTGTCGATATACCTGTTAAACCCCATTGCAGCGCTGCGCGCAAAGACCATGCAAAAAAGAACAAGCAAAAAAAGCCGCAGACTGAATGCAGTTCCTGAATCAGCAAAACCTAAGAAAAACCCTATCATTGCAAAAGGAAGGGCAAATACAGTATGTGCAAACTTTACAAGAGAAAAGTATCTGGAGACAGTGGAAATTACACTCATTATTAATCTATCAATTGAACAAAATACACTTAACCTGATTAATTCCTTATTATTGAGTTCAGTCTTTTTACAGCAATTAGCTTATCGTAGTTAGTTCCCTGTTCCTGGTTGTATACGTATATTGAATAATCGTTTTCGGTCTCGTAGTGATTGCCTTCTATGAAAGTTTCATCGCCAACGGAGGCGTTATTCTTTAAAAGGACATATTCATAATTATAATAACCCTGTTTCAGGTAAAGTGTTCCTGTATAAGCATTATACTTGCTGTCGTATTTCATAAGAGCTTCTTTCTGGTAATGCCAGTCGGTTAATGCACCGAAAATATATATGTTTCCATCTGTAACAGGTTCATAAGAAGGCAGCATAAAATGGATACATGCATATTCACCTTCCAGATCAGAACTTCTAATGGGATCATCGGTCTTGATCAGTTTTTTTCCGTTAATATCGCTTATTGTATTATAGTTGGTAAATGATCTCCTGACATCAGGCAAAAGATAAACTTCATAGCCAAGTGAATCGGTTGTTATTTTTTTTATCCTGTCGGAAATAGATTTTATATTTTTTGTGTCAAAATGCCTGAATTCATTGCCCCCGTTAAAAGTGTTCTGATCGTCGGTGTAATTATAGTCAAGCATATTATCTTTTACATATTTTGGTTGAAGGCTCGTATTAGCATTATCCCACCTGTCGTTTTGGGTAACAACCACTTTTAGGTCAGAATAAGGATTGATGATGGGATAGGTACTGTAAGAAATAGAAAAATCCACTTCCTGTTTATAATTCATTTCTTCATTAGAAGTTGCTCTTCTCACTATGCCGCTAACTTCTACTTTTGGCTCCACTATCATAAATCGCCTTGAGAACATAAGGTTTTCGTCGGTATCTTCATCTTTAAAAACTTTCAGGATATAATTTCCCGAAAGGTTTGGTTTAAGATTTTCAGTAGGGAAAACAAGATCAAAATGATAGTATTTTTGTTCAATAGTAAAAGCGGAGCCGTAATTACTTATAAAATCATCAGTAAATCCGTCGATATATTGCATGGGCATAAGGTCGGAAGGCTTCCAGTTTGCATCACAGTGTATAATAGTATATTTAAACGTTCTTAACTCCCCACTCAGGTCATCGAAACTCAGGTGAATTTTTTCATCGCTTCCAAGCTGAATTAAAGGCGGTGCAAGCTTAAAACCTTCTTTATAAAGCAATATGGTTTTAATATTATCATCGTAAGTATAATCTTCATAGCGAAAGAAATTCTTTTTGTAATAATCGTCTTCATTGGGTTTATTATTCTTTGCTTGTCTTGCCATACGTTTAGCGTTTTTCAGAGAATCTGCATAGGTCTTTTGAGCTTGAACGCCAGTAATAAAATAAGGAGAACAACTAAAAAAGAAAGAAAGAAAAGCAAAAAGAAAGAAGCGATAAAACAGGGAAAAGTTTTTCATGATATTTTGTCAGATGCCATGATTCCAAAGAGTTTCTGGAACTCCATTATCAAAGGCGATTTTTCTTGCCAGAACAAATAAATAATCGGATAAGCGGTTCAGGTATGTTAAAACGTAAACATCAACAGAGTATTCAGATGCTATTTTAGTAGTAAGCCTTTCGGCTCTCCTGCATACGCAACGGGCTATATGGCAATAAGAGACAACAATGCTGCCTCCGGGGATAAGAAAAGAATGAAGCTCAGGTAAAGATTCATTCATCTTATCAATTTCGGTTTCAAGCTTAGTAATATCTTTCGCAACTATATTGGGGAGATTCTTTGACACTTCTTCACTGTCGCAGGCAAGCAACGATTCTGCTGCAAATAATTTATGCTGAATAATAAGAAGAAAATCCCTATAATGATTGTCAATTTGCTGGTCGCGGATAAGTCCGATGTATGAATTCAGCTCGTCAACAGTGCCATAAGCTTCAATGCGGACGTCATATTTTGGCACCCTGGTTCCGCCGATCAAAGAAGTTGCTCCATTATCGCCGGTTTTGGTATATATTTTCAGAGGTTTATTCATGAACAGATGTGGCAATGAAATCCTGATATGTTCTGATATTTGTGTTTACCTCATCGGCAGAAACATTCCCGTCGATAAGGCGAATGATGCGGTGCGCATAACGGGCAATATCTTCTTCATGAGTAACAACAATTATAGTGTTTCCTGCTTTATGGATCTCTTCGAATAAGCCCATTATCTCCATTGAAATCTTTGAATCGAGGTTGCCTGTGGGTTCGTCCGCAAGAATAATAGAAGGATGGTTTACCATAGCCCTTGCAATGGCAACCCTCTGGCGCTGCCCTCCTGAAAGTTCATTAGGTTTGTGCTTGGTTCTGTCGCCAAGGTCAACACTTTTCAACACTTCGTTTGCGCGTTCAGTGCGTTTAGCTTTGCTGAATCCTGCATATATCAATGGCAATGCCACATTGTCGAGCGCAGTTGAACGGGGAAGGAGATTAAATGTCTGGAAAACAAAACCGATCTCTTTATTTCTCACTTCAGCAAGACTGTCATCTGTCATTTTGCTCACATCCTGGTGGTTCAGAAAATACTGACCATCGGAAGGGGAATCAAGGCATCCAAGTATATTCATTAAAGTTGATTTGCCAGATCCGGAAGGCCCCATCAGCGCAACATATTCATTTTTATAAATAGTCATAGATATAGATCTCAGGGCGCGTACTACCTCTGTCCCAACTTTGTAGTTCTTGGTTATATTCGACAACTTTATTACTTCTTCTTTTTCTGCCATTATAAGCTTTTTAATACCCAGCGGTCAACAAAGTTATAAATTATTTCAGAACCGTATTACAAAGTCCTCTTTGCTTAACTCCTTTCTGAAAAATACAATGCCCATAAAGAATAAATCAATGGTAACTCTAACGGAGTTATGCTGCTTAATATTGCCCCATGCTTTTTTCATTCCCTCCGACCAGCTGATATCATCGAAAATAAAAACACTTTCGTTCTTTATTGAAGGCAAACACAATTCAAAATACCTGTTTGTGGCTTCTTCGGTATGGTTCCCGTCGAAGAAAACACAATCAAATGATTGCTGTTGAATAATTTCCGGTAATACCTTATTAATATTCCCTGTTTTCATCTGAATGTTTTTCAGTCTTGATTTAGCAAAGTTATCTTCTGCCAGTTTTGCCGTTTCGGGACATCCTTCAATGGTAATAACATTGCCGCCCGCAGCAGCCATGTACATGCTGCTTATGCCCACCGAAGTTCCAAGTTCTAGAATATTTTTAAGCTTATAATAATGAATCGTCCTGTAAAGCAGGTTTGCGTATTTCCTGCTTTTTGAGGAGTTTTTTACAATGTCCTTTGCCTTGCGAAGCTCTATTTGGTGTGATATCGACCCCGTACCGAAATCAAGCACATTTATTTCCTTGGAAGAATGAAGCAGATCCCTCCTTATCTTCTCAATATCTTCAATTTGTTCATCTCTTATTTTCTTTTGATTGAGCACTTTTGTTACAAACTCAAAAACAAAGGGAGAATGTATGGCATACTTGGTTTTTGCCCTGAAATAATAGTTTATATAGTCCTTGATGAAGCGGCTTTTAATCATATGGCTAAAGTAATAAAAATATGAAAGTTTATATCGCTTTTATATGGACGCATAGGAAGTTAAATCGGGTTTAATGTTGCCGATACCTATGTTTCCGTTATCAAAGTATTCATATCAGCAACGAAAGCTGTAGCATCAGTAATTGTTGCTTTAGTATGAGTAACTGTTGCTTTAGTATCAGTTATTATTTCGGCAGCAACAATACCTCATGCTGCGTTTATAGGCATATAATATAATAAGGTATAAAAAAACCACCCTCAATTTGGGGTGGCTTTTATGTATAGCTTGCTTTCTAATAACTTACTTGTATGATTTACTAATTTTCTGTTTGTTTATAGTGCTTTGGGCTTTAACACGGCCTCCCGTTAACCGATTACAAACAGGTCTCGTCATAACCGCATCTCCTCTTGCCAATAGAATTACTCTTTCACAAACTTCTTAACGGCAACCCCTTTTTCCGTTTTCACTTTTACTACATAAATTCCTTCTGCAAAAACTGAAACATCAATAGTAATTTTTGTTAGCAACACCGGTTGCTGTATTAACAAATTCCCCTGAATGTCGTAAACAGAAATAATCTGATTTTTAGACAAAGAAGAATTTTCAATTGTAATATTATCGTTTGCAGGATTAGGATAAATCTCAAAACAGCAATTATTATCAAATAATGCATTTACTCCTGTAATAACTATATAAATTTTATTTGAAGTATCAGATTTACAACCACTGGAATCGACTACAATATCAAAATAATCACCCGTAATTAAAGGAACATAAATACTATCATTTGCACCTGTTATTGAATTATTTGTATTGTACCATTGATTACCAATTGTAACACTGGAAATTAATGTGTCTCCATGGATTGTTATTACAGGGGTTTGAGGCAAAGAATTAACAGTAACATTGTAAATTGCAGCAGTTGTAGATGTACATCCATTTGCATCAGTATAATTTACTCCTACAGTATCTGTTCCTGCTACATTCCACGTTACTGTGATACTGTCTGTACCTGCTCCTGCTGTTATTGTTCCTCCTGATGGTATCGTCCATGTATATCCAGTCATTCCTGATTGTGTTGAATATATATTTCCTGTTGTTCCGGTACAAACAGGGTTTGCAGATGCTGATATGCTTATCGTTGGATTGGAATTTACATTAATCGTGACATTCGCCGTACCTGTGCATCCTGAGGTAGTGCCAGTAACTGTGTAAGTTGTAACTGTAGTGGGTGATACCGTTAAAGGGTTTGCTGAACCCAGCCCTCCGCTCCATGAATATGTGGTTCCTCCGCTGGCTGTCAAAGTAGTTGAGGTTCCCGCACAAATTGGATTTGCAGATGCTGAAATGCCTATAGCCGGCGAATTTACAGTAACCGTAATATTCGCTGTATTCGTGCATCCGGATGAAGTGCCTGTAACCGTGTAAGTTGTCGTTGTAGTGGGTGATACAGTTAAAGGGTTTGCCGTTCCCAAACCTCCGCTCCAGGAATAAGTGGTTGCCCCGCTGGCTGTTAAAGTTGTTGAAGTCCCGTTACAAATTGGGTTTGCTGATGCAGAAACGCCAACCGTTGGTACAGGATTTACAGTAACTGTAACACCACCCGTGCCAGTGCATCCTGCTGTATTGGTGGCGGTGACTGTATAGGTCGTCGCTGTGGTAGGAGAAACTGTTACCGGATTTGAGGTTCCCAGACCTCCGCTCCATGAATATGTAGAGCCACCGCTGGCTGTTAATGTAGTTGAATTTCCGGCACAAATAGGGTTTGTTGATGCTGTAATGCTGACTGTGACCGGTAAACATTGCTTAAACACTACTCCGTAAAGGTTTGCGCCAGCCTCCTCTGTCATTCCATACAGAAAGGTGCCATCAGAAATGAGAGAGCCATAAGGCTCACTCATGTGCGAGCCTGCAAAGCTATATAATATT